>NZ_JAYESN010000471.1:0-1621 GCF_034860625.1 Lamprobacter sp. | reverse complement strand
ACAGCGCGGAAGTGAACGCAGTGGACCGCGATCTGGAAGGACTGCAACTGGTGGAAATGCCATGGCTGCTGGATGACCCGGACAGCCGGCCCCTGTACGCCGGTCTGCGCCGGGCCCGGCTGGAACCGGGCGCCAACCTGTCGCGCCTGCATGCATTGGGTGTGGACGCCTTCAGGCTGGCCTGGACCGAGACGCTGCCAGGCCCCTGGTCGCTGGTGCGCGGTGTTACCGGAACGCTCAGCACCAATGCGCGGCGGCAGATCGAACGCGAACTGCAAGTGGCGGAATTTGATCGCGGCGGTCTGCGGCCGCGCTGAGTACAATGGGGGCTCTTACATTACAGCGCAGCGAGGCAGGGATGCACGAGCGCAGTACGCACACAGAACATGGTGCGCGATTCGAACGCGCCAGCCGGGACTGGTTGGAGCAGCGCGGCTGGCAGATTATCGAGCAGAACTACCGCTGCAAGGCCGGCGAAATCGACCTGATCGCCCGCGACGGCGAGGTGCTGGTCTTCGTGGAGGTGCGTGCGCGGCGCAGCAGACGCTACGCCAGTGCCGCCGCCAGCGTGGATCAGCGCAAACAACAGCGGCTGCGAGCGGCTGCGGCACACTTCATGCGCCTGCGTGCTGGCGGCGTGACGCCGCCCTGCCGCTTCGATGTGATAACGTGGCAGCCAGATGCAGGCACCGGCGACTGGGCACCCACATGGATTCCGCGCGCCTTTGGCGGCTTGTAAAGCCAGCCGTGAGCGGGCGGCCCCCTCTCCCTCTTCCCCTCACCGCCCTGTCATTGCGGAGCAGCCCTCGTGGACACTGACAGTTACAGGCGTATCGCCGAGCACTTCCAGCAAAGCATAGATGATCTGGCGCAGGCGGTGGATCTGGTGGCACCGGCACTGGACAGCGGCGCAATGCTGATCACCCGCGCGTTGATGGATGACGGCAAGCTGCTGTGCTGTGCAGCCGGGCCAGACGCGGCGCTGGCTCGCTTCACCGCCGACCGCTTGATGCACAGTATCAATCACGAACGGCCGCCGCTCCCTGCACTGGCACTCACCGCCGCCAGCGATGGGGCTGGCGCATCCAGCTCACAGCTATGGCGCGACACCCGCGCCCTGTGCGGCTCCCGCGATGTGCTGCTGTGCATAGACTCCAGCGCACGCGGACTGGCTGGCCAACAGGCATTGAACGTGGCACGCGGTGGGAACCACCCCCTGCTGCTGCTGTCAAAGCAGCGGCCCGACGCGCTCCCAGCCGAACCGCCGGTTTGCCTGCTGCAGACTGGAGGCGCCAGCCGGGCGCAGCGGCTCAACCTGTACACCCAGCTGCTCAGTGCACTCTGCCACCTGGTGGAGTTCAATCTGTTCGGAGAGTAAGTCCGCATGTCTTTGATGCACCCTGTCACGCGCTCTGCTACTCCCTCTTCCATGCCAGCTCCCGTGCCAGCCTCTATGCACGCTTCTGTTTCTGCTTCTGCTGCCGCTGCCTCAGGTTCGGATGCCCAGCGCCAATGCACCGCCCGGCCCCGCCCCGGGGCGCGGGTCGCGGCCCTGCTCTGCCTTGTGCTCTGCTGCCCGCTGCTGAACGGCTGCACCAGCGTGCTGGTGGCCACACGCGCC
>NZ_JAYESN010000470.1:0-1623 GCF_034860625.1 Lamprobacter sp. | reverse complement strand
AATACCTTTCCCGAGCAGCCCTGGCAGTCGCTGGAACAGGCACTCAAACAATAAAGATTGATGCTCATCGACATGTCCCCCAAGGTCCCAATGGCCCCGCTCTGGCCTCAAGCACTCGCCCGCTATCCCTTCGCCGCGGCACTTCTGCCTAATTGGCGCGCCTCTGCGGCGATGCTGCCTGTTGACATGGGCCTACTCGGCGAACGCCGCCCCGCGCAACCCGTCTGTGGACTGCTGCTGTTCCTCAGCCCCGAGCACGATCCGAAGACCGAACCCTGGCACAGTACCATCGCCCGCGACCCGCAGTGCCCCATCCGCAGGGTCTACCTCATCGATGTGCTCAAGCAGCTCAGCCAGACCCAGCCCGAGCACCCACTGCTGGCCACCTTCCTGCCGTATCTCATCGAAGATCCGGCGAGCTTGCGCGAACAAGCACCCATCGCCTATGGTCAGATCCAACAAGCCCCACTGTCTGACACCGCCCGCAGACACTGCCTCGATGTCTTCCAATCCTGGCTGATGGCGCGCTTTCAGGACCAGACCCTAGAGGAGATCCTCCGCATGCTTGGTGAACTGACCCCCCTCGAACAGACCCGCGCCTATCGCGAGATCGTGGCAAAGAACCAGCCGATTTGGCTGGAGGAAGGCCGCCAAGAAGGCCGAGCGGAAGGCCGCCAGCGCGAAGCCCAACGGATGGCCCTGCGCCTCCTGCGCCGCCGTCTCGGCACGCTGAGCAAGGCGCAACAAGCGCGCGTGCAGGCGCTCTCCGTCGACCAGCTTGAAGACCTCGGTGAGGCACTCCTCGACTTCAGCGCCATCGCCGACCTTGAGACCTGGCTCGCCGCGCATCCCACACGCCAACCTAACGCCTGAGCAATCCGTACAACCCCACTGGACCCTCAACCTCAGCAACGGCCTCAAGGTCAACGTCCCGGCCGACCTCGACAACCCGGTCACCCTGACCCTGCTGGAGGTCGAAGCCTGGCTCGAGCCCGAGCACGCCTTCCTGCGCCAGCTCATCCAACCCGGCCTGCGCCTGTTGGATGCCGACACCGGCTACGGCTTTTATGCGCTGAGCCTCGCCCAAGCGCTGCACGGGCAGGGCAGGGTGCTGGCGCTCAACCCCGATCCGCTGTTCGCCCGCGGCGTCGCCGATAATGGCCTACAAGCGGTGATTCACACCGAGGGAGAGGCGCAAGCGCGCGGCGACAACCGCACCGATCACGATAACAGCGATTCAGGCAACGACAGCGACCACCGCAAACCCGCCGCCACCTTCGATCTAATCCGCCTCGGCGCCACCACCAAGCTCGACCCCAACTGGCTGCTACAGGCCGACCCACTGCTCATGCTGCCCAGCGACAGCGCCGCCCTCGCCGACCTGCAAGCCGCCGGCCTTAGCATCTACCGTCTGATCCCGGCCTTGGATGCGTTGCAGGAGGCACCCGACGCCAACGGCCCCCGACACGCGAACCCCGTGTGGCACGCAAACGCGGATGGCAACGGCAACACCGATGCTAACGCCAATGTCGACAGTGAAACTGAACCAAGCTTACCATCAGCGCTGGAAAAACCGGCTACACTTTTTGCCTGCAACGCCACTCGAATTATGAGGGACGGACC
>NZ_JAYESN010000469.1:0-1636 GCF_034860625.1 Lamprobacter sp. | reverse complement strand
CCCGGTTGGCTTCGACCGGCCCTGGCGGCGCTGTTGGTGGCAATGCCCCAATATTGGTTTCTTTGACCCGATGCCGTCTCGATCTGTCTGCAGGTGCGCATCCTGCGCGTCCTATCGACGATCGTCGAGACTGCTCACCACCACCAGAGCACGACTGCGGCTGCCAGCAACGTCAACCCGAACGCCATGTAGCGATAGTTCGCATACCAGGGCGTGCCGGCCAGCTCTTGGCTCTCCTGTCGCCACAGTGCCGGTCGCCAGGTGCAGCGCTGCACCTTGTCCGGGTCCGGCGGTGCGGTCGCCAGGCTCACGGTCACCAAGATCAAGGCACTCAGCGCGAACATGATCCCGGCCGCATAGAGGTATTGGAGCGGTAGCCAGTCGAGCAGCTCGTTGGTGGCCCAGCCGAGGATACCCAGTGGCACGCCGATGAGTAGCGTTGCCAGCGCACCGGCGGCATTGGCCCGCGGCCAGAAGATGCCGATGATGAACACGGCCGTCACCGGCGGCGTGAGATAGGACATGAACGACTGCAGATACTGCCAGAGGGTCGGAAACTGCAGCACGATCGGGGACCACAGGATCGCCGCGATCATGAAGCCGACGGTTGACCAACGGCCCCAGCGGGCCAGCCCCTGGTCACTTGTCTGTGGGCGGAAGGTGCGCACGAAGTCCATCGTGAACAGGGTCGCCGACGAGTTGAAGATCGCCTCCAGGCTGGACAGGATCGCGGCGACGAAGGCAGCTAGCAGCAGGCCGCGTAGACCCACCGGCAGCAGGTCCACGACCATGGTCGGGAACACCAAGTCCGGGCGCTCGAGGTCCGGATAGAGGCCGACGGCCAGCACCCCGGGCATGACCAGGATAAACAGGTTCGGCAGCTTCAGCAGTCCGGCGAACAGGGCGCCCCAGCGGCCGTGATCCAGGTTGTGGGCGCCCAGTGCGCGCTGCACGACGAACTGATTGGTGCACCAGAAGTAGATGCCGATGACGAGCACACCGGTGAAGATGCCGGGCCAGGGCAGCAGCTCATCGTCGGCAGGCCGGATCAGGTGCAGCGCATCGGGAGGCGCCGCCTGGACGACCGCATCCCAGGATGGCACCGCCTGCCAGGCCAGCACCAGCACCAGGGTGCCGCCGATCATGATCATGGCGGCCTGCAGCGCATCGTTGATGACCACGGCACTGAGACCGCCAAAGAAGATATAGACCCCGGCGATCAGCGCGCCAGCCGCGAGCAGCGGCCACATCGGCACCGACGGGAACAGGGCCTGGCCGACCATGGCGCCCGCATAGAGCGATGCCGGGGCATCGATCAGCGTCACGGCAACCAGCAAGAAGCCGGAGAACGCCAGCCGCGGCTCGCGGCCGAAGCGGGCCTCGAGGAACTGCGGCGCTGTGTAGATGCGCGCGCGCAGATACAGCGGCAGCAGGAACAGCACGAACAGCACCAGAATCACCGCCGGCAGCCATTCGTAGTGATAGACAGCGATACCGTCGTTGTAGCCGCTGCCGGGCAGGCCGACGAAGCTGCCACCGCTCATGTTGGCGACATAGAAGGACAGCCCGATGATCGGCCAGCGCAGCGCCCGACCGCCGAGGAAGTAGCCTTCGGCGCCCTTGCGGGCGGTGCGGG
>NZ_JAYESN010000468.1:0-1637 GCF_034860625.1 Lamprobacter sp. | reverse complement strand
GCCGAGTTGGATGAGGTTGCGGGCGGTTTCGCGCGTCGCTTGCTCGCGGCCTAACTCGATACCCTCCTCGCGCGCCACAGCGAGCAAGGTGACCTCGTCACGCAGGGCCTTGTCGCGCGCCTCGGCCCAGTAGCGTTCTTCTTCATCAGCGCTCATCGCGCGCAGCTTGCCGATGGCTTTTTGGACCGGGGGGTGGCTTAGGCTGCTCATGAGGGTCTCCTCCTGCCAGTGTTCGAAGTAGGCAATCCAGGCCGAGAGGCGCTCGGGGCTCAGGCGCGCATCGAGCAGGCTGACCTCGACAATGGGCGGCTCGTGGCTGCGCACGGCATTGATCAGGTCGAGCAGGAGCTCGGGCGCTTCGGAGAAGATGCGGAAGAAGACGTAGTCGTTCTTGGGATCAGTGCGACATGAGGTCGCATAAATGATTGATATGCTAGACATATCCGGCTGTACTTCCAGCCGTAGCCTACCGGCACATGCGGGATTGGTAACGAACCCGTGTGAAGCTGCCGGGACAACGCAACCTGTGAATAAATCCACAAGGCCGAACCGTGAGGTAACGCCAAGTCTGCCAGTATCAAGGCGGTAGGGAGCAAGGCTTGGAGGGAAAGATGAACACATGTGAATCAGCGATAAAGACCGTGAAGAATGAATGGCCAAAGATACTGATAGGCCATAGCCAAAAGGCAACGAATCCAGGAGCAGAGGCTTGATCCTCCTCTGTCGAAGTCACCAACGGATTCCGGTCAATAGCTGGCATCTTCCCCCTCCGTGTCATCTATGCGGAACATGGTAAGCCCGTATTCCTGCCCGACAAGGGCAGGTGAATCGCAAGTGAAGCTGTTGGGAATGCGGGTATGGGAGGACGGAGAAAGCAAATGCCCGACTGTAATGGTCGGGATAGGGGTTATATCCTCGACCCGAAAGGGTGCCCACTTCCGTCTGGTCTTAGGTCACGAGATAACCAGTAGAACCACCCAAATGGGAGCAAAGCAAATGACGGTGACGCAAGTCGCTGGTGCAGCACCCGACCCTGAAGTGGGCTGGCACGACATTGATTGGGCCAAAGCCCACAAAGAGGTCGGGCGGCTACAGGCGCGTATCGTGAAGGCAGTGAAAGAAGGCCGCTGGAACAAGGTGAAAGCCTTACAAAGGCTGTTGACCAACTCGTTCTCGGGAAAGGCAATCGCTGTAAAACGAGTCACCGAGAACCAAGGAAGACGGACGCCTGGCGTTGATGGAGAGCAATGGAATACTCCAGCGGATAAATCCAGAGCCCTATCGTCCTTGAAGCGGTACGGGTATCAGCCCAAACCGCTCAAGCGGGTGTACATCCCGAAGGCAAACGGCAAGAAGCGACCACTCGGCATCCCGACGATGAAAGACCGGGCCATGCAGGCACTCTACCTGCTGGCCCTGGAGCCCATCGCGGAAACCACGGCTGACCCGAACTCTTATGGGTTTCGGAAAGGTCGCAGTACCAAGGATGCGGCTGCACAAATCTGCATCGTGCAGTCCAGGAAAGATAGAGCCCAATGGACCTTGGAAGCAGACATTACCGGATGCTTCGATTAGGCATCTTGATGCTCCTGTGAAAAACGCACGCTGTTGAGCTGACCCTCACGCAGTTGGTTCAA
>NZ_JAYESN010000467.1:0-1642 GCF_034860625.1 Lamprobacter sp. | reverse complement strand
GGCCTAGGCCGGGGCCGGCAACGGCGCAGGCGGCTGCAATTCACGCCCCTGGAGGTACTTTCGCAGCGCCCGCGAGAGAATGCGGTACCAGCGTTGAGTGGGAGTCAACTGCTCCGCAGTTAAGCGCAGCCCTCTGAGGAAGGCCGCCAGGTTGCGACAGGCGCGCTCGACCCAATCGGCTTCGGCATGCTGATGGCTGATGACCAGGCGGCGCTGACGCCCGTGGTTGATCTGCCGCGCTGGAGCATTGAGCAGGAGCGGACGACTGGTGATGGCCTCCAGATGCTTGTCTGGCTCGGCCAAGCGGGCAAAGAGGTTCCACCCGTTGTAGACCAGTGCGGTGAGACGCGCCATGAATCGGCAGCGTTTCAGATCGCTCGTGGTGAACCCGCCCCAGCCCCAGTGGTGCTTGAGCTCATCGAAATTGTTCTCACAATCGGCGCGGTCGCGGTAGAGCCCGGCGATGGTGAGAATCTCCGAGTCCAGCGAGGTGACCAGCACCGCATACTCGTAGAGCCGCACGTTCTCCTCGACCTCGGTGAAGCTCAGGCGTCGCTGCCCGGACTCATCCGGGGCCTCGAGGGCGATGTCGTTGTCCTTGTCCTTGAGGCGTCGGCGCAGCACCACCACGCGGCGTGAGCGGCTCCAGCCGCTCAGGCGCAGCTGTGCCTCGGCGCCCTGCCAACCCTGTCCGGCATCGCACCAGTCGGCCTCACTGAGCAGGCGCTCAATGAGGCGCTTAGTGCCTTTGGTCAGGCGCTGCTTGAACAGGTACGGCAAGCCTTCCTGCTCACAGCGCTGCATGTTCGCCTCGGTGCCCCAGTCGCGATCACCGCGAATGAGCGCTGGCCAGCGCGCGCGCCCGATGCGCTCGAGCAGGTCCCAGAGTCCGGGCGAGCTATGCTTGGAATGGGTCTGATTGCCGGGCTTGACCTCCACCTCGAGCACGAGGCGCAGATTAGCGACCAGATAGGTATGGTACGTGTGCGAGGGGCGTCCGGGCTTGTGCGGGTTGTAGCCGATGACGGCCCCTTCTTGATGACCATAGAGTGGCTTGACGGTGACATCGACGTCGAGAATCCAGGGCTCGCTGAGCAGCGGCTCACTGACGGAGAGCAGGTGACGCTGCAGCCAAGCAACCCCGGCCGTCTCATCGAGCTTCTTCAGCGCGGCCCGAATCGAATCTTCACTGACCACCTTGCTCATGCCGAGCAACGGTGCGTTGACACTGTCCCCGCGCAGGGCGCTGATATGGGCATAGCGTTGGTGGCCGCACAAGGCGGAGAGCACCGCGGTGCCGAGCACATCGCGCTTGAGCGGGGCATTGGGGCTGGTCCAGCTCAGTGGACACTGCTCGACCCAGGTATCGAACAGCCCGCTGACCTTCAGATACTCGGCGAAGAACGGCAGCTGCCCGAGTGGAGTGAGCGCCGCATCGGCGTTCCACTCCACATGTACGCGCCCGCCGAAGGTGTCGACGACCACTGGGCCTTCGGCTGGAACCAGGGCTCGGCACTCGGATTCGGGGGCCTTTTGCGGCGCACCCGATGGGTGAAGAGAAAGAGCGTTCATAAGCACCTCCTTGTGCATGGATTTCAGCAGCTTAGGCTGGGTTGGGCAAGAGTCAACTGCTCTTTATAGG
>NZ_JAYESN010000466.1:0-1647 GCF_034860625.1 Lamprobacter sp. | reverse complement strand
CCGCCTCAATGCTGCTCAACCCCGGACTTCGCCTATACTGTCCATTCGAACAGTTCACCGGAGATCGCACCATGTTCAACCCCAATCGACACCCCACCGGCGGCCGCGGCAACGACAGCAAGCCTAAAGGCGAATAACGAGCGCGGATGTCCCGAAGCACCGCCAACTGGACCACCAACGCTGGGCACCAGTCGGCCGGATATCGCCAACCAGGTGCGCTTCCGCAAACGCGAGGAACTGAACAAGGGCATCCAGGCGCTGACCGGCAAGACCCGCGTCGAGCACGGCGAGGTCAAACTGCTGACGTCATGCCCCGCCTGCCAGCAGGGCCTGGCCAAGTACGCCGACGAGACCGGGCTGATGACCAATTACATCGTCGTCGAGCTGGCCAAGCATCGCCTCGGCGAGGGCTGGCAGCAGCGGTTCTTGGAGCAGGTCAAGGCTGGCGGGATTGAACGGGTGTTATTGTAGAGCCACTCGTCCGCATCATCGGCGATGATGACATCTAATGAACCAGGAGATGTTGCATGGAAACCCTATCTAGCTGTTCCACGTACACACTCGATCCCGAGACGGCCAGCCTGATCGAGCAGTTGTCGGCGGCTTGGCACGTCTCGCAAACCGAGGTGATTCACCGATCGATCCGCATCGCCCTCGCTAACGAGCCAGCTCCAGCGTTAACGCCCAAGGCCGTGCTCGAGTACTACCGCACCCATTCAGTTCCGCGAGATTGGGAGGAGACAGCATGCATCGTCGACGCCCTGCGATTGCAGCGCCATGAGGACGATCGACAACGCACGAGCAGGCACGAGTGATCCATCTCGACACCAATGCCCTCATTGCCCTTCCGCTCTGGGCCAAGGAGGGACATTCCGTGATCGAACGCATCGCTGGCGGTGAAGCGGCTGGGGTCTGCAGTGTGGTGTGGTACGAATTTCTGATCGGGCCGGTGGAAGAACACGAGATCGCGCTGGCATACGCCTTTGTGCGCGGCAATATCATCGCGTTGAACGCTGAGCACGCGCGTCTTGCCGCTTGGCTCTACAACCAAGCGGGTCGACGTCGCACGCTGAAGACAGATGCACTGATTGCTGTCGCCGCGATGCGCGCTGAAGCTGAGCTACTCACATTGAATACGGATGATTTTCTGCCCTTTGTGCCCTCTGGCCTCCGACTCGCGTTGACGGCCAATCCCACTTAACCACCGTTCGAACCGTAATCCTTAAATACAAACTCTGAGAGAGGCGATGGATTCGAAATACGAGATACTTATCTATTGGAGCGCCGAAGATGGCGCTTTCCTTGCTGAGGTGCCGGAGTTACCTGGATGCATGGCCGACGGATCTTCTTACCAGGAGGCACTCAAGAACGCCGAAGTGATCATCCGCGAGTGGATCGAAACTGCAAAAGAAATTGGTCGCCCGATTCCTGAGCCTCGCGGGAAACTGATGTATGCCTAACGAGTTGCTCCGGCCGAAGCCGTTTTCGCCCTCGCTTAACCGGCTCGGCTGAGCATGGCGTTAGCCGATATAACACGCACCCGAAACTGGCACCCACCGACTACAAGGCAAACCAATGACCGAACTTGAACAGATCGAAAACCGCGTTCTCAAACTCAGTCCGGCCGATTTTGAAGAGTTTCGGAAG
>NZ_JAYESN010000465.1:0-1663 GCF_034860625.1 Lamprobacter sp. | reverse complement strand
CGGCGCACTGCGAGCCACCTTCGCCGGTCACCTCGCCGCACTACGCACCGATTACCGCCTCGACTATCACCCTGCCGACGCGCACTGGACCCTAGACCTCAAACCCCGGCGCAGCGGCCTGTCGCATCTGTTCCGTCGCATCAGCATGGTCGGCGATGGCGCCAGCATTCGCATCATCACGATGGAAGAGCCGGACGGTGACCTGCGCAGGCTGCGCATGCGGCTACTCGCCCGCGAGCCTGCTGACCTCGACTAAGCCATGAACCGCTCAGTTCGACGCTGGACCTTGCTTGTAGCCTGGCTCGGCGCGTTGGTGCTGTTGGGAGTCTGGAGCGCACTCAACCTCCGACCCAGCACCGACCTGTCTCAGTTTCTACCCCGTGGCGTCTCGCAACAAGATCAGGTCTTGCTCTCCCAAGTGCGCGGCGGTGTCGCTGCCCGCACGCTGCTGCTGCGCATCAGTGCTATCAACACGACCCTAAACAGCGAGGCACTGGCGGACGCCAGCCGAGCCCTGGCAGAGCGGCTGCGCGAAGAAGCGGAAGTGTTCCTCGGAATCGCCAATGGCGACCTAACTGCAGTTGCGGCCGTCACAGACCCTGTCCTTTTCCAGTACCGCTACCTCGTCGGACCGCCCGCGCATTGCGCCGACGCGCTGAACGCGTCAACGCTGCGAGTTGCACTCGAGCAGCGACTCGATGAGCTTGCCTCGGGCCTGGCTATGCTCGACAAACAACGCCTACCCGAAGATCCCACAGCCTGCTATCGCCAGATCCTCCTTTCAATGGCTCCGGACCAGAGGCCGAGCCGCCGCCACGGGGTCTGGTTTAGCCCTGATGGCCAAAGCGCGTTACTGGTCGCGCTTTCCAGCGCCAACGCCTCGGATATCGCTGCTCAACGCCGCGCTATCAGCGCCGTTGAAGACGCCTTCGGCAGCCTTCCAGAGCATTCAGCGTTGAGGCTAGAGCTAGCCGGTCCGGGCTATTTCGCCGTGAGCTCGGAGCAACAGATCAAGACCGAGACCCTTCTGCTCAGTACCGCGGCCAGCCTCATCGTTGCACTCATCCTGGCCCTGGCCTTCCGTTCTGCCGCCTTAGTGGCACTGGGTATCCTGCCGCTGGCCAGCGGCATCCTCGTGGGCGCCTTGCTGGTATCGCTCCTGTATGGCTCGGTGCATGGCATCACCCTGGCGCTGGGTGTCACACTGCTGGGCGTCGCACTCGACTACCCGGTGCATGTCTATGCGCATACCGCCGGTACTGATCCAGCCGACCGCCGGGCGGTTTGGCGCACCCTGCTGCTCGGCATGGCCACCACGGTGCTGGGCTATGCGGCCCTGGCCTGGACCAGCTTTCAAGGATTGTCACAGCTCGGCGTCCTCGCTGCCGCTGGACTGGCCACCGCGGCACTGACATCGCGCTACCTCTTGCCAAGGCTACTGCCCGCTGGCTATCGGCTGCCGGAACGCCCCTGGCTGACCTCGCTTCAGCCACGGCTGCCACGACTGTCACGACGCAGCGGCGCCATCCTGCTACTGGCCAGCAGCCTCGCGCTCGGCCTGGCCCTATCGGTGCAGGACAATCCTTTGGAGACGGACATTCGGCGCCTGAGCGTCATTCCCCAGAGCCAGCTCGACAAAGACAGCGCAATCCGCGCCGAGCTC
>NZ_JAYESN010000464.1:0-1665 GCF_034860625.1 Lamprobacter sp. | reverse complement strand
GGGACTGCGCTCGGCAGGTGGTGCGTCGCGCGCGGTTCTGCGCCACGCGCTTTCCGGCACCTATCAACCGCTGTTCGGCAATGCCTTGTGGCAGGAGTATTGCGATCTGCTGGGGCGCAATGTTTGGGGAGGGGCAACGACTGCTCAGGAAAGGCAAAAGGTGCTGGCAACGCTGGCCCAACGCGGTCGATGGGTGACGGTCTACTATGGCTGGCGCCCCAATCTTCCTGATGAGGCAGACAACCATTTAGTGGAGCTTGCGCTGGCAGGAGGGGCCGAGGGGATCGTGACGCATAACGTGCGGGACCTTGGCCGGGGAGAACTGGTATTTGATCAACTGCGGATGCTGACACCTGCTCAATGTCTGGAGGAATGGCAATGACAACATTAACGATCCGCTTGCCGGACGAGACGGCCGAGCGTTTGAAGTCACTGGCACACAGTCGCGGCCTCAGCACCAACAAATTGATGGAGGAGCTGAGTGCTCGAGCATTGGCGGTCTGGGATACCGAAAATCATTTTCGGGCGATGGCTGCAACGGGCAATGTCAAGGAGGCGCTAGCGATTCTGAATCGGCTGGATGCGGATGATCGTCAGGCAGGACACTGAATGTCATGGTCAGAAAATAAGCCAAGCGGCGAACCGCTGGATTGTTCGTGTTGAGTCCCGCATGCACTGTTCGCTATCGACAGCCGCTCGCGTGAGAACTACTGCGACACTGCACGCATGAGTACTGCCTCTGATGCCAGCGGCGCCCTCTCAGCATCGACACGCGCCAAGCTGCTGGCAGAGCTGGAGCGCGTCGAGCACCTGCTCTTCGAGCCGATGACCCAAGCTGATCTGGATCGACTCTATGCCCTTTCAGATCGCTGGACGGAGCCACTCGGAGACAGCCCCGAAGCGATCGCGCTGTGCGATGCGTTGGACGACTTCATCGCCGCGGGGATCGAGGACGGGGACGTGGAGAAGGCGTATCGGGAGCTGGTTGAGCGCGTGCAACGCAGTGGCTTAAAGACTACGCACTGAGCGGCGGCGGATCGCTGCCGACAAGGCGCAAGGTCTTAACACCCGGCTATGCCGACTGTCCCTTGGCACGCAACCACTTGACCATCCGGCGAACCGCATCGTCCGCCAACGGCTCCCCCGTTGGCATCACGCCGCCATGGCTGTCTGCCGGCGCCGGTAAGGCCAAGCCAAGGCGCTCGCATAGGCCATCCGGTGACGCCTCATCAGTCGTGCTGAGCGCTTCCTGCGCCGCACGAGGCACGTCGCCCGTCGCACCGAGTGCTGGGTGCTCAGTCCTTGGTTCGTCGTGCTCAGCACGGCCTGCTTGGCGATCTGTGCTCGGTTCGCAGTGCTGCGTGCGAGGGATGGCGTGCTCAGGACGGGGAGCGTCGATCGGTACCGTGACGCTAGGCATGTGGCCTTCGCTAGTGGTTACCGTCGATAAGATTGGGTTGGGCGTCTTCAGGGTCATGATCAAAGGTCCAGATAGAGAAAAAGGCGCAGGACCAACGTCACTGCGCCAGGGGTGGGAGAGGATCGATCCACCTGGGCCAAGCCCAGGCGGGATAGGGAAAGTGGCTGCGTGATGGCCAAGGCGGATGAGGCTCAGCCAGCGCGGCTTACGCTGAAGACGGCGGCAAGCGCGGAGCCCCCTCCATA
>NZ_JAYESN010000463.1:0-1672 GCF_034860625.1 Lamprobacter sp. | reverse complement strand
GATCGGCATCGAGTGGACCAATGACAGTGCCCTCAGCCTGATCGCTGTGGACCCGCAACAGCGCACCGCGCTGTTGTGCGATCAGGATGCCGATGAAGACCGTCATTGGCGGCTGGGTCCCTGTGGGCTCGAGACCATGGCGGACGGGCGAGACCTCTGAGGTACCCTTGAACCGGATGACGGCACCTGCGTGGTGCCGCTCAGCCCTGAGCGTCTGTACACAGGCCACCCCGGCGTTGTCGGGGTGGCCTGTTTTTGTGGCGGTCTCCTTGTCTCATACCGACCAGCGGTAGCGGGCTTTCAGGGCCATGACACGGGCACAGGCGTTGTTGACTCGGGAGAGATGCAGCCGCCCGTCGGCAATCGCCTGGCGCAGGATAACAAGCGTCTTCGGCACCCGATCCGGGTCGTAGGGCCGATGGTTGGCGATGAGCAGGACATCGACACCGGCATTCAGGGCGCCGATCAGGGCCTCGCTGGGGCTGTGATGTTGGGCGATGGCGTCCATCTGTAGATCGTCGCTGATCACGACACCGCGAAAGCCGAGCCGCTGGCGGAGCAGGCCGGTGAGGATTGGCCAGGAGAGCGTCGCCGGATGCCGGGGATCGAGGCGTGCATTGCGGATGTGGGCGCTCATGATCAGATCGCGATAGCCGGCCTGGATCAGGTGGGCATAGGGGATGAGTTCCTGTGCTGACCAGCTGTCGGTGACATCGACGACCTCGGTATGCGAATCGGCTCCGGCGCTGCCATGACCGGGGAAGTGCTTCAGAGTGCTGAGGATACCCCGGCGCTGCTGCGCCCTGACCACGGCGGCCGCGTGCTGCACGACCCGGTGCGGATCGGCCGAGAAGCTGCGCTCGAGGCGGCCGATGATCGGGTTGTCGGGGTTGCGGTTGAGATCAACGACAGGGGCGAAGTTGAGGTTCAGGCCGTTGTCCGCCAGCGTCTGGGCGATGGTGTCGGCCGTGCGCTCGGTCTGGATTGGATCATCGCGTTGGCCGAGCATCTGTGCCGAGACCGTTGCTGGAAAGCCGTCACGCGGCTTCAGGCGCGCGACACGCCCGCCTTCCTGATCGACGCCGATGAGCAGCGGTGTTGGGCTGAGTGCCGAGAGGGTTCGGGTCAGGGTACGCAGTTGTTGCGGCGAGCGGATGTTGCGGCCATCGCGATCGAATAGGACGACCCCACCGAGACCATGCTGGCTGAGATCGCGCACGATGGGATCCTCAGCACTGAGGTCGACGCCGCGAAACCCGACCATGAGCAGTTGCGCCAGGCGCTGCTCGAGCGGCCAGCGCCACCAGGGCAGGTCTTGCGCCTGCAGGGAACGCCAGGGGGCGGTGGCGGTGAGGCCAAGCGCGGCTTGGAGGAACTGTCGGCGCGGGTGCATGGAGCAAGCATGACAGACAGTGCTGATCCGTACCTGGGCAGGGGGTCATCGATCGCGGAGCGTTTGGGCCTGATCCGGTGGGCGTTGCAGGGTTCGCATCCAGGCTCGGAGGCTCGTCGCGCTTGACCCTAGACTGCGCGGCGGCAATGACTGGGCCAGGTGAAGGCTACCTGGCGAGTTCCCGCCTCGTGGAGCCGCTCGATGATCCGTGGTCCGAGGGTCTGTTCCAGCCTCGACGCCGGCAGGTCACCGATGAGGATCGTGGCGCGTTGCTGGGCG
>NZ_JAYESN010000462.1:0-1673 GCF_034860625.1 Lamprobacter sp. | reverse complement strand
AATCGGCATCGAGTGGACCAATGACAGTGCCCTCAGCCTGATCGCCCTGGACCCGCAGCAGCGCACCGCGCTGTTGTGCGATCAGGATGCCGACGAAGACCGCTATTGGCGGCTGGGTCCCTGTGGACTCGAGGCCATGGCAGACGGGCACGACCTCTGAGGCACCCTTGAACCGGCTGATGGCACCTGCGTGGTGCCGCTCAGCCCTGAGCGTTTGTGCACAGGCCACCCCGGCGTTGTCGGGGTGGCTTTTTTGTGTCGGTCTCGAGGGGTTAGTGAACTGGCCAGCGGTAGCGGGCTTTGAGGGCCAGAATGCGGGCACAAGCGGCGTTGACTCGGGAGACGGACAGCCGTCCAGCGATGAGCGCCTGGCGCAAGATAGCGAGCGTCTTCGGCACCCGATCCGGGTCGTAGGGACGGTGGTTGGCGATGAGCAGGACATCGACACCGGCGTTGAGGGCGCCGATCAGGGCCTCGTTGGGGCTGTGGTGCTGGGCGATGGCGTCCATCTGCAGATCGTCGCTGATCACGACACCGCGAAAGCCGAGCCGCTGGCGCAGAAGCCCGGTGAGGATTGGCCAGGAGAGCGTCGCCGGATGCCGGGGATCGAGGCGTGCGTTGCGGATGTGGGCGCTCATGATCAGGTCGCGATAGCCGGCCTGGATCAGGTGGGCATAGGGGGTGAGTTCCTGTGCTGACCAGGTGTCGGTGACATCGACGACCTCGGTATGCGAATCGGCTCCGGCGCTGCCATGACCGGGGAAGTGCTTCAGGGTGCTGAGGATGCCCCGGCGCTGCTGCGCCCTGACCACGGCGGCCGCGTGCTGCACGACCCGGTGCGGATCGGACGAGAAGCTGCGCTCGAGACGACCGATGATCGGGTTGTCGGGGTTGCGGTTGAGATCAACGACGGGGGCGAAGTTGAGGTTCAGGCCGTTGTCCGCCAGCGTCTGCGCGATGGCGTCGGCGGCGCGCTCGGTCTGGATTGGATCATCGAGCTGGCCGAGCGTCTGTGCCGAGACCGTTGCTGGAAAGCCGTCACGCGGCTTCAGGCGCGCGATGCGCCCACCTTCCTGATCGACGCCGATGAGCAGCGGTGTTGAGCTGAGTGCCGAAAGGGTTCGGGTCAGGGCGCGCAGTTGTTGCGGTGAGCGGATGTTGCGGCCATCGCGATCGAATAGGACGACCCCACCGAGGCCATGCTGGCTGAGATCGCGCACGATGGGATCGTCCGCGCTGAGGTCGGCACCGCGAAACCCGACCATGAGCAGTTGCGCCAGGCGCTGCTCGAGCGGCCAGCGCCACCAGGGCAGGTCTTGCGCCTGTAGGGATCGCCAAGGGGCGGTGGCGGTGAGGCCAAGCGCGGCTTGGAGGAACGCTCGGCGCGGGTGCATGGAGCAAGCATGACAGACGGTGATGATCCGTACCTGGGCTGTCGATCATCCATCGCGAAACTTCGGGTCCTAGCTCGGTGCGCGTGGCCGGGTTCGCATCCAGGCTCGGAGACTCATGAAGCTTGCGTTGAGCCCGCGCGGCGGCGATGGCTGGGCCAGGTGAAGGCCACCTGGCGGGTTCCCGCCTCGTGGAGCCGCTCGATGATCCGTGGGCCGAGCGTCTGTTCCAGCCTCGGCACGGGCAGGTCGCCGATCAGGATCGTGGCGCGTTGCTGGGCA
>NZ_JAYESN010000461.1:0-1684 GCF_034860625.1 Lamprobacter sp. | reverse complement strand
TGACCCACCCGGAGCGGATCACGGACTTCGACGCCTTGTTCAATGACGATGCGATCGACGGCCAGGACGAGTCCCTGGAGATCGAGTCGACCAACGCGTCCCCGGCGCCGGCTTCATCGACGCCACCCGAGCCGATCAGCGCTCAAGACTTCTGGTTCTGAGCCTTCACCCAGGCCGTCACCGGCTCCAACCGGAGTCTTGACGGCCTCATCCATCACCCCTGTGGGGCCGTCGGCCCCACAGCGGCGGCGGTCCCCGATTGATGTTTCGGAGACACCTGATGATCACACCCTCAACCACGCTGCACCGGGCTATGCCGATCGTTGCCGCGGCGCTGGGACGCCAGTTCGGCGTCGCTGTCCGCGTCGGCGGCAGCGAGGCCCTGACCGATGGTCAGACCATCGTCGTGCCGGCCCTGCCCAGTGATTCGGCCCTGTTGCCGGTCGCCTGGGGCTATCTGGCGCATGAGGCCGCGCATCTGCGCTATACCGACTTTGACGTTTACCGACGTGCGGCCCAGGCAGGCGATGCCCTGAGTGGGCAGATCCTGAACATCCTCGAGGATGTGCGCATCGAGCGTGCGCTCGCCGGTCCTTATCCCGGCACCCGCGAGACCTTGCAGGCGGTCTGTGCGCATCTGCTTGACGCGGGTGCGATGACGGCGCCGCCCTTGGAAGCGCATCCGGTGCGGATACTGAGTAGCTATCTGCTGCTCTCACTGCGCCATCGCGTGCTGGGTTATGGGCGACTGGCGGGCGAAGCACAACGCGCTGAGGCGCGCTTGCGTGCGGTCTTTCCAGCCCGCACCGTGCATCGACTGCAGGGACTGCTGACCGAGGTGTCGCAGTTGCAGAACACCGAGGCGGTCGCCGAGCTGACAAGACGCGTGCGGGATCTGCTGGAGGCAGAGCAAGGGTCAGCGCAGGAGGGACAACAGCCCCCTCAACCACCTGAAGCGGCACAGCCGGAGCAGGCTTCGCCGGAAGCTGCGCAGGATGACCCGCAGCAAGGCGAAGGCGCAGCGGGAGATTGCGCTCAGCCCTCTTCAGGAGCTGGAACCGATGGCGCTGACGATCGCGCAACCGACGTGCTTGGCACCAACGATCAGGGCCAACGACCCGAGCCCGCAAAGGACGATGATGCTCATCAAACCGGTACGAGCACGGATGCTGAAGACAGTGCGTCTTCAGACTCGGACTCGGACTCGGACTCGGACTCGGACGCTAGCGCCGATCAAGCCTCAGTTGCAAAGCAATCAAAGCCCGACGATGCCAGCGTGACGCGCGAAGCGTCGGCTGCACAACAGCGCGCACTGACCCAAGCGCTGCAGGCCACCGAGGCGGACCTGCCGGCTGATCCGTTCGAGACCCTCCGGGGTCTGCTCGCGGCGGCGGGCAGCGGCCAGAGTCGCTGCATCCTGCCCCGCGGTGAGCGCTGTTTGGGCGATGCCCAGGCCGGGCTTGAGCGCCTGGCACAGGTCCGGCAGACCTCCCGGGCGCTGATGGCCCGGCTCGATGGGCTGGTGCAGGCCTCGCGCCTAGATCGCTCGCATGCGCGTCGCCATGGCCCCCGGTTGCTGTCAAAGCGGCTCTACCGATCGGCGATTGGCGATCCCCGGATCTTCGCCCGCAAACGCGAGCGGATCGCGGTGGAGACGGCACTGCACCTGCTGATCGATCTGTCT
>NZ_JAYESN010000460.1:0-1685 GCF_034860625.1 Lamprobacter sp. | reverse complement strand
CCCTATACCGACTGGCGCGGCCAATGGTGGCTGCTCACCGCGGTTGGGCTGCTGCTACTGATCCCAGCCTGGCGTTGGCTACCGCGGCCGAATCAGGGCATGCCGCTTCAAGCCGGTGCTGGTACGGACGAGGGTGAGCCCGGCCCGCTTTGGCTCTGGCTGCTGCAAGCCGCCTATCTCTGCGCCGGTTTTGGCTATGCGATCAATGCCACCTTCACCGTGCTGATTACCGAGCAGCAGCCGGCCCTGAGCGGGCAGGGTGGATTGATGTGGCTACTGGTCGGGCTGGCCGCGGCCCCGGCGCCGATCCTCTGGGATCGCGTCGCCCGCCGCTGGGGCTATCTGCGCAGCCTGCAGGCTGCCTATCTGCTGCAGATCATCGGAATCCTGCTGCCGGTGTTGAGCGGTTCCTTGATCGCGGCGGTGGCCAGCTCGCTGCTGTTTGGCCTGACCTTCATCGGCATCGTCTCGCTGGTGCTGACCATGGTTGGCGTGCGCTATCCCGGGCATCCAGCACAGATCATGGCCAAGCTGACGGTCGGTTACGGCATCGCGCAGATCATCGCGCCGGTAGTCGCCGGTGAGCTGGCCGAGCTGACCGGCACCTTCGATGGCTCGCTGATCTGGGTCAGTGTGATGATGGGGCTGGGCTTGTTGTGTCTGGTGGCGATGGTGATGATTGCGGCTCGGGCCCCGTCGGGGCGCGGGCAATCACCCGGAACCTGACACCCACTGGGCTTGGGGCATATTGTCGCTGAGCAGGTTGTGCGGACGAGGAGCAGTACCATATGCCCTATGCGGCAACTGTTGAGCCAACTGTTCGCTCAATCGCAGACCAACTGGCAACAGACTGTCGCAGGAGTCCAGCATGCACGCCCGTGTCGAGCCCAGCCTTTACCAACAACTCGAATCCCTGCCGCCAGGCTTGATCGGCGAGATCCTGAACGGCCAGCTGCACACTCAGCCTCGCCCCTCTGGTCCGCACGCCTATGCGGCCTCGGCGTTGGGGGCCGAACTCTTCCTGCCCTTCAGCCGTGGCCGAGGTGGTCAAGGGGGCTGGTGGATCATCGACGAGCCCGAGCTGCATTTCTTACTGGATGAGGAGGTCGAGGTGCCGGACATCGCCGGCTGGCGGCGCCAGCGGATGCCGCGCATCCCCGAGGGGCATCGCTTCAGCGTGGTACCTGACTGGGTCTGCGAAGTGCTGTCGCCGTCCACCGAGAGCAAGGATCGTGAGCTCAAGATGCCCATCTATGCACACTTTGGCGTTGCCTTCGCCTGGCTGTTGGACCCACGCAAACGGCTGCTGGAGACCTACGCCTTGCACGACGGCGCATGGCGCGAGACCGGCCGCTTTGGCGGCGATGACCGGGTGCGGGCAGCGCCTTTTGAGGCGGTGACGATCGCCCTCGATGATCTCTGGACGTCTTGAGTCAGGCGTCCTCCATGCAGCCGCAGGCCGGTATGGGCGATGCGCTGGCTGGCTCGCTGGCGAGCTGGACACGGCGATGATGCCGCTGGTCGAGGTCTCGCGTATCGTGCCGCTCTTGGCTTCTGTCTACCACGCTTGAGGAGGCTATGGACGCATGAAATCAACAGGCGATCTGTTAGCTCGAGCACTTCTCTGAATGAGACTCAAGGACAAGGAAATTGCTGCGATTCGCGCCACCGTAGACAACCACTTC
>NZ_JAYESN010000459.1:0-1687 GCF_034860625.1 Lamprobacter sp. | reverse complement strand
GCGGTTTTCGGGTCGACATGACACCGCTGGGCCCGTCGGGAGCGTAAAAACCGCTGCTTTTCCCAGATTTTGGGCATGCCTTCCCTGGGGGCCGCTTGCGTTGGCCCCGTTTTTTTCGCGATGTATCGGGGGCGGGTCACGTTATCCGGGGCACAGACGAGCACAGCGCATAAGGTTGTAGCTCAATACCGCTGACCAAACGTAGGCGCCAAAACCGCTCAGGCCTTTCCACGTTGCCCGGCTCATCCCGAATGCGCGTTTCAGTTCAGAGATATTGCCCTCGATGCCGGCACGGAAATCGCGCAACGCGACGAAGGTCTTTCTCTTCACGCCCATATCATGAAGACTCAGACCCAGCGGCTTGTTGAATACGGCTCGCTTGACGCCACCCTGGCGTGCCCGACGAACATTATCAGCGCCGGCGTATCCGGCGTCGGTGACTACCGCGTCGGAAGTGATCTCATAGTCAGACTGGCACGCATCCAGCACGGGTTGGTATAGCGTTGAGTCCGCGGGGTTACCGTCTTCGACCTTGAAGTAGGTGACAAAGCCATATCGCTCCGTGGCGAGGTTCACTTTGTGACCATACTGAACGTCGCGTAACCCTTTCACGATGATGTCGGTATGCGGCTCGAATAGGCTGACGATCTTCTCCGACGCCGGCACCTTCTCGTTATGAATCACACGGCGCTCAGTCTGATCGATCACCTTGATCAACAGCCCCCGGTAGTGCTCCACCTCATCAATCCACGGCCGGCAGCGTATCTCATCAGCGGCGTGCAATCGGACCTTGTCGATGGCCTTCGATGTTTGCTCCAGTGCAACCCGAGCGCATCGGATCAGCTCAGGATATAGTCTGTTTTTCTCGGGCTTTTTCGCATGGAAGATCCGGAATGCCAGTGACTTCGACCGCTTTCTCTGGTCCACGAACCGGATCTTTACGCCGGTGTTGATCTTGCTATTCGCCATCAGCCGACTCAGCACCCGTATGCCATCCTCCAGCAACCCGCTGTCCGATGGCGGGGCAATGTTGCTGTCGACGACCGTACTATCAATACGCAGCGTGTCGAGCGATAACTGACCCTGCACCAACCAGTCGGATATCAAGAGCCGGTGAATCTGTACCAGTGTCTCCGGCTGCACACGCCGTATCGTAGCCTGCAGGGCTGACTTGCTCGGCGACTGCTTCGCCGTCAGTCGCGCAAATGTACGATAGGTGGCGGAGTCGGACAGGTGAAACGAGAGCTTCTGATAGCTCAGCTGTGTGATCTGTTTGAGCACCAAACAGCGCAGGATGCTTTCGACACTCAGTCCGCACGCCCCGGTCCGGGCGACGCTGGCTTTGTTGAAGTCCCCGGCGATCAGCTCAAGGACCTGTGGGTACTCATCGAGCAAAGCCGATAATCTCTCGAGGTGCCGGCCGAATTCGTGTTCAGAGTAACGATCGAATATACTAGCCTGAGCATTGCGGGTTTCTCGCATTGCGGAAATCCTCTTGGTTGGTTTTGTTTTTGTCTCGCAACTCAAACATACCATTTCCAAGAGGATTTTTTATTGCCTCAGGCAAAAATATTTAGGCAATTCAGATGGTTGGCCGGCCATGGATGGGCACTAGCAAGTTAGCAAGGACAGTTCGGTCGCTGCGTAGCGCCAGGCGCGGGTCACAACGCCCACTGAGGCAGGGCTT
>NZ_JAYESN010000458.1:0-1691 GCF_034860625.1 Lamprobacter sp. | reverse complement strand
GTATGACGGCCATAGTAGCGAATCGGCTTCGCTATCGCGTTAAGGCGATCGGGGCGCGCTCGCGCGTGCGAACTGAACCCGCTGGCCCCACACCACATGACTTAACGAACATGGCCATTCGCCTAAGGCCTGGCCCATGATGCCCCTAGGCCTAGGGCTTTGCCGTCGAGATTATCTGGCGATTCAGCTGAGCGGCGACAACGGTGTATCGGTCGCTCAGCTCGGCTCATCAACTTGGCTGGCGCGTATTCTCAGCCGGGCTCAGATAGCCACGCGCGGCGTCGAGCAGCTTGCGCCGGCCGAGCAGAATCTGCATCCGCCGCCCACCGCACTGCCGCCAAAGGATCGCCGAGCGGATACCGGCCAGCAGCAGCGCGCGAATACGCTCCTGATTCTCCTCGTTCTGGAGATAGAGCGGATTGCCACGCACGATGATGCGCGGCTCGAGCTTACTGATCGTCGCCGAGTAGAGGCTGGCGAAGCGGGCGATCACATCGCGGTCGATCAAGGGCGCCTCAGCGCGTGCCTCCTTCGCCGCCTCGATGCCCTCGCCGATTGCCGCCAGCATGTCGCCGCGTCCGGCCAGGGTGCGCTCGTGCTTGAGCAGCGTGATCACATAGCGCGTCATCTCCATGTTGCGCTCGGGCTGGCCGGTGAGCTGGGCGATGATCTGCCGAGCGCCGGTCGCGACCGCGCCGGGCTCGCCATACACCGCCGACACATCGTCAGCATCGATCTGGAACAGACTATAAAGGCAAGGCGTCATCTGATCGATGTCGACGCTGCCGCGGTTGGCGATGCGCAGCACGCAGTGCGCCGCCTGGTGGAGTCCGGCAAGCGCGATGATGCGGTCTTGGTCGCTATAGGGCATGGGTCTGGGGTCTCAAAAAACCGGTATCAGGCGGAACGATGGAGGGCTCAAGGACGGTCAGCCGAGCATGTGGCGAGCATCCCGGTTACGCTGCAGCTCACCAGCCTGTTCGATCACGCAGCCACCCAGGCACTCGTCGCTTAGGTAGAACACCGCTGACTGGCCAGGCGTGATCGCGCGCTGCGGCAGGTCGAATCGAACCTGGCATGACGCGCTATCGTAACCGACGATGGTGCAGCGCTGCAGCGGTTGCCGGTGCCTTAGTCGACAAAGACAGGTGATTGGCGTCGTTGCAGGTGGCCGCCCAGCAATCCAGTGCACCTGCTCGCCGATCAGATGCTCTGCATAAAGCAGCGGATGATCCCCGCCCTGCACCACGATCAGGGCATTGCGCTCAACATCCTTATGGGCGACGAACCAGGGCGCCTCCGCATGCGCGGCGACCCCGCCGATACCGAGCCCCTGACGCTGCCCGATGGTGTACCAAGCGAGGCCGCGATGCTCGCCCACGACTTCGCCCTCCGGGGTCATGATCGGCCCCGGATTGCGCGGCAGGTAGCGATCGAGAAAATCGGCGAAGCGGCGCTCACCAATGAAGCAGATCCCGGTACTGTCCTTCTTCTCGGCGTTCGCCAGCCCGAGCTGCCGCGCCGTCTCCCGCACCTCGGCCTTGGTCAGATCGGCCAGCGGAAACAGGGCACGGCTGAGCTGCGCTTGGCTCAGCTGATGCAGGAAGTAGGTCTGGTCCTTGTTTGCATCCACGGCCAGGCGTAGGTGCGCGCCACCGGCATCATGCTCGACGCGCGCATAATGGCCGGTT
>NZ_JAYESN010000457.1:0-1703 GCF_034860625.1 Lamprobacter sp. | reverse complement strand
ATAACCGGGACGGCCCAAGGCGGCGAGTCCCAGTCCGAGCACGCTGGCCGGCTGTTGACCGACGACCGGGTGCAGCGGTGAAGGGGTTGGTTGGGGCATGATCAAGCGCTGGGGCTATGCAAACGGTTGGATGGGTTGAGGCACGATCGCCGGAAACAGTAGCGATTCGCTGGACCCTTCCTGTCCGAGACCGATGGTCGCAATCTCACGAGCGGAGTACTCAGTCTGCAGCGTCCATCTCTCGACGGCGCATCGGCATCGCATCGATGCGTGCGAACAGCGCGGGCAGATCCAGTTGCTGGGCACTGGCTTTGAGACCGCCATCCTTGCCGATCAAGAACACAGCGGCATCGGATCGGCTGAAAAACCGCTGCTCGAGCTCCTGTTTGAGTCGGGCATCGAGCGGTCCTGGATAGTTGGTCTGCAACGGCCCCCGATCGCGCACAAACCAGAGGATGTCACGCGCATCGATCGCGGGCTGCTCGGCACGCAGGCGTGAAACTGCATCCGGGATCTGCGCATCGACGACAATGATCCGATGCTGCCAGCGTAGTGAGCCAAGCGTCCCAAGGGGCTGATCGGCACCCTGATCGACTGGCTCGGCGCTGATCAGCGTGCTCGCCGAACTGAGCCAGAGCCCAAGGACGAGGGTGAGCGCCAGATTCAGCCTGAGTGCCGAAAGCGTCTGTATGATGGTCGCCATGATCCTCTCCAAGAACAGCCCATTGGCGTTGCTGATGCAGACCTTTCCCCGGCCCGGCCGTTTGGACTGGATCGGCCTGCGACCGGCGAAGCGCGCGGCATTGATCCAGGTCGAGGCCGCGCAGGCCATCACCGGCGCGGGTCTCGAGGGCGATCACTACAGCGGCCGCACGGGCAACCGCGGCATTACCCTATTGCAGGCCGAGCATTTGCCAGTGATCGCCGCGCTCGCCGATGCCGCAGAGATAGCGCCGGCAACGCTGCGTCGCAACCTGCTGGTGTCGGGCATCAACCTGGCGGCGCTCAAGAGGCAACGCGTTCAGATCGGCGAGGTGGTGCTGGAGGGCACCAGCTTTGCACATCCCTGCTCACGCATGGAGGAGGTCTTGGGAGCGGGCGGCTACAACGCCCTGCGTGGCCATGGCGGACTCTGCGCGCGGGTGATCCAGGGCGGGCTGCTGCGGGTGGGTGATGCCGTGTTTGTAGTCGATGCTGAGGCCTGAGGCTTTCACGACCGCACCGAGTGGCTCGCCAAGCCAATCCATCGCTGGCGAGATCGGCTAACGCAAGGGGTCCAACACCCCATCGACATAGCGCCAGACCCCGTCCTCGCGCACAAAGTGGCTGCGCTCATGCAGTCGGAACGAACGTCTGCCGATCCTGTAGCGCGCCACGAACTCCACCCAGCCTTCGGTCGCCTCGGGACCACCGGCTTTGGTGGTCAGGATCTTGAGGCCGATCCAGGTTGGCGCCGGGTCCGCTGCGATCTCATGAGGTCGAGTGCTGGAGTGCCAGGTGGTGCGCAGATAGTCGACGGCACCTTGAGTGAAGGCCGTGTAGCGCGAGCGCATCAGGGCTTCGGCGGTAGGTGGCGCTGCGGTTCCGGCCAGGAACGGACCGCAACAGTCGGCCAGGGTGTGTCCGGAGCCGCAAGGGCAGGGCATTGACAAGGCTCAGATCCTCCTGCTCAAGCCAGCTGTGATGGCAGACGCTGCTCCAGC
>NZ_JAYESN010000456.1:0-1707 GCF_034860625.1 Lamprobacter sp. | reverse complement strand
CCCCAGCCCAGCAGCAGCACGGTCACGCCCGCCAGCACAGCCACCAGCCCCATGCGCGACTCGGTCAGCAGCAGCGCCAGAAAGCACAACAAGAGCACCACCACCAACGGCCAGCCAGAGGACATCACCGTTTCCAGGAAATCACGCAACTGCGAACGCGCCTCGGAGCCATTCGTCAACAGGCGGCGCAAATAGCGCAGAATCAGTGCCAGCACCGTCAAAACACCCAAACCGACAAAGGTGGCATAGCTGTTGCGGTTGATAAAAGTCGAGGTCAAGACGTCCAGGTAAGCCTCTTTCTCGAACCACAGAATCATTTCCGTGCCGGAAAAATAGATGATCAAGCCATAGCCCGCATAAAAGGCCTGCGCGGCAATGAAAAGGCACTGGTTCAGTTCAGCTTGACTAATTTTAATCCTATGATTATAATAAGATTATAGTCATTTAACTAATAAAATTAAATACGGAGTAAAGAAAATGTTTTTTAATTCTAACTCTTGCCCTTATTGTGGTTCTAAAGAGTGCAAGGAATCCGGAAAATATAACACCATGCAAAATGGTGAACGAAAACTTTTTCGTTGTACTGATTGCGGGCAAGTTTTTTCTGAAACAAAAGGGACATTTATTGAAAAATTAAGAAAACCAATTGACTTTGTGATTAAAGTCTTAAAGTCGCGTTCCGAAGGTAGTAGTTTTAATGCGACTTGCCGTGTTTTTGAAATTTCAAAAAATACATTATTAAACTGGGAAAGAAAATTTGCCGACATGAAAGATGTTATCTTTCTTTATTGTCTCGCTAATCAATTTCTTTCTCAAATTATTGAAGGCGACGAGGTTTATACAAAAATTAACAAAAACGTCCCTGCTGAAGACTCTCAGGGTTGGACTATTATCCTTATGGAAAGAGCGAGCCGATTTATTTGGGTAATGGACTGCGGAGAGCATGAAAAAACCTTATTCCTCAATGCATTAGAAATTTTAGTGCAGGTTATTGAGCAGACAGAGGAATTATCCCTTATTACTGATGGCGAAAGGCGTTATGGGAAAATATTATTCGAAATCTGTTACGACTTATTAAAAACCGGAAAACCAGGTAGACCACCAAAAGTATTGCCTAAAAATGTCAAAGTAAGAATTAAAAATAAAGGCGATTCAAATCGCGAAACAGAAAAACCTCGACCAAAATACGAGGCACCTTGTCGCGAACATCCGGAAACGGAACAAAATATTTCGGAATCCGATATTCATGCCAATCATGTCGAAGCCTTTAATGGCTCGCTTCGACGCCGAAATTCTGCTTATCGCCGGAAAACGAATACTTATGCGAAAAGCAAAACGGGATTGCAAAGAACGCTCGATCTTGGCTGGATTGTCCATAATTTTATTCGCGTTCATTGGACAACAAAGCAAGTTCCAGCCGTTGCTTTAGGGATTATCGATGCCGGTTTGTCTTGGGTGGATGTGCTGAAAATGCGCATGCCTTCTTTCGTTTAATTTTATATTTTCAATACCTTAAGAAAAAACTCAACTGAACCACTGCCACGTTTTGCCACTACAGCAACGCCGGAAATGTTTGCGTGAAAAGAAGTGTGGCGGGTGCTCGGTGGTGGGTAACCGGATGCCGCCCATCAATGGCCACCGATCACACCAATGCTTGATCGTCCGTGGCGACTTCGTGTTTTTTTGGCCAATGCGGGAGTCCGGTTA
>NZ_JAYESN010000455.1:0-1713 GCF_034860625.1 Lamprobacter sp. | reverse complement strand
GGGTGCGGCTCTTCTGAAACGACGGGGTTCGACAAGGAAACAAGAGCTTAGCGAGCTGGTAGCGGGAAAGTTCTGATGACGGGGCCTCACGAGGGGTAGGAAACTTGAGGTGCGAATCTTTTGCCACCTACCCGAGGAGACCCCGTCGATGACATCTTACGCAATCACGGCCAGCGCGATCGAGCACTACGCGGGGGCGCTTGCGCAATTTCAATCTCTTCTGGGCAACCTCGCCGATGAGGAAAACCAACGGCTCACTCACGGTGAGTTGGAGGCGATGGTGCACACCGAAGGCAACGAGTTGTTGCGTCGGCTGATCCAAGGACACTTCGACCAGCGCAGTGTCGAGGAGCCCGTCCACGAGCGCGTGGTGGGCGAGGATGGGGTTGCGCGAACGCATCGGCGCGAAGGCTGCCAGCGGCGCCTGGAGAGCCGCTTCGGGGAGGTCATCGTCACCCGTCGTGGCGACGGAGGACGGAGTCTGGACAGTGTCTTCCCTCTGGATGCACAGCTGAACCTGCCGCCGGACAAGTACTCGCACGGACTGTGCGGGGTGCTGGTGGAAGAGATCGTTGGCGGATCGTTCGATGAGGCGGTCGACCATCTGACGCGTGCCGGTGGCGGGCAGATGGCAAAGCGCCAGGCCGAGGAAGTCGCGGTGCAGCTGAGCCAGGATTTCGATGCCTTTTACAATCAGCCGGCAACAGCGCACCAAGCAGGGTGCGACGAGGGCAAACTCTTGGTGATCACTGCCGATGGCAAGGGCATCGTGATGCATCCCAGTGGTCTGCGCGATGCCACGCGCCGGGCCATGGAGCAAGAGGCACACAAGCAGCAAACACGGCTCAGTCCGGGGGAGAAGAAAAACCGCAAACGCATGGCCACCGTGGCCTCGGTGTACGAAGTCGACCCTTACCCACGCACCCCCGAGCAGATCCTCGACCCCGAACAACAGCCCGCGAGTCAACGACCGCGACCGCAGAACAAACGGACTTGGGCGCGGGTCGAGCCCTCGCAGGGGGCGGTCATCGAGGAGGCTTTTGCGGAAGCGCTACGCCGTGATCCGGATCAGCGGATGTGCTGGGTCGTGCTGACCGACGGGCAAGAAGACCTGCTGCGCCAAGTCGCCGCCAGCGCCAAGCGCTATCAGGTCGAGATCGTCGTGGTCCAGGATTTCGTGCATGTTCTCGAATACCTCTGGAAGGCCGCCTTTGCCCTCCACCCGGACGACGCCAAGGCACGCGAGACCTGGGTGATGGATCGGGCGCGCGCCGTGCTCCAGGGCAAGGCCAAGGACGTGGCGGTGGGTTTGCGTCGCGCCGCCACCCGCAAGCAGCTCGACCAAGGGGCGCGCAAACCTGTCGACAAAGCCGCCGACTACATCGACAACAACAGCGAACGACTCCAGTATGACCGCGCCCTGACGCACGGGCTGCCGATCGCCACCGGCGTCATCGAAGGAGCATGCCGGCACCTGGTCAAGGACCGAATGGATATCACCGGCGCACGTTGGGGCTTGGACCGGGCCGAAGCCATCCTGAAGCTGCGGTCACTGAAGATCAGTGGCGACCTGCCAGCCTACCTGGCGTTTCACTTCGAACAGGAGCAACGGCGCCATTACCCTGGACCGCCGATTCCCGTGGCAGTGCCCGAGGCCGCCTGAAATGGGGCGCACGACAAGTCAATGAGCGCCCCAAGAAATCGGTTCTAACC
>NZ_JAYESN010000454.1:0-1714 GCF_034860625.1 Lamprobacter sp. | reverse complement strand
CTCACGTTTCGGAGTTCAAAAAAGCCATACTGGCCGGCTCAAGCCTCGATAGAACCGGTCTCCGCGCCTTCTAATCGCAGGGTAAACTCATCAAGTTGCAATGCTTGGACAAAGAAGCGCTGCACCTGCTCATCGATGGCATTCATCACCAGCGCACCGGCCGGTCCGAGCGTCTCCTGGAGTCCATCGACGGCCTCGGCGATTAAGGCGCGGAACAAGCCCCACAGGCGTTTGGCGAAATCGAGTTCGCTGAGCTGCGCGCCGACGGCCGTGCGCACATCGCAGACCCGCGTCCCGGCGCCTTGGATCTGAGCGAACGCCAGCAGGCAATAGCGCACGGCGGTTAAGTGGATCGAGGCCAGATGCGAGGCAAAAGTCTCGGTTTGCTCCCAGAGCAAGCCTAGATATTGCTTGGCCTCCTTGAAGTACACCTCAATGCTCCAGCGCAAGGCATAGGTTTCCAAAATCGTCGCCGGGGAGAGGCTGCGGTCGGTGCTCAGAAACAGCGCCCAGGATTTTGCCCCTGCAGGACTGTCGGCGTCTTGGCTGACGCCTCGGACAAAGAGCAGGCGCACCGGAATCCACTGCTCCTCGCCGTCGCTCTCAAGACTCAGCTCCACGTCCAAACACTGGCACCGGTAGGGCAAGCCGCTGAGGCGCTTCCAGTGCTTGCGCACGCTCGTTTGATACAAACCGTTCGCATCGAGCAACTCGGTGTGCGCCTCGCCGTCTTTCCAGGTCCTCAGGCGGTACTTCATGGCGTTTTTCTTCATGCGCAAGATCGCCGTGAGGTCGAGGTCCAGGGCGGTGCTGATCATGGGCTTGGTGCCAAACCAAGCATCGGCGAGCAGGACATCGGCCTCGATGCCCTGACGCAGCGCGCGGCGCAACAGGTCCGCAGCCAATTCTGGCTTGGTGCGATCACGTGCCTCAGCATAGCGGCGCGCCTCGACGCTGCGGCCATCGCGAAAGTCGGCCTTCAGCGGATGCGCGCCGACGTTGCTGATGAAGAGGTCGCTATCCAAGGGCAGGAAGGCCTCTTGTGTGGCCAATCCCAAGGTGAGGACCTGCTGGCCTTTGACGGTGCGCCCACTGAGATGATCGAAGTGCCGTGAGACGCCTTCCAGGCGTTTGCCGCGGCGGGTTTTCACGGAATCGTCCAACACGTAGGCGCGTACGGGACTGTGCTTCAACTGACCGGCGCGATAGACCTTGAGCGCAACCGCCCCATGAAAGGCGCGCCAATTGAGGTCTTCGCGGGCCAGCACATCATACAGGGCGTCCTTGTGGGCATCGGCGAAACTGCGCAGCGATTGACGGGCGAACAGCGCGACACTCTCGCGCCCAATCCACACCCAGATCAACAGCAGATAGACGATCCGCGGTGCTTCCAGACCACTGCGCTTGTGAAAGCCAAGCTTGGTGAGCAGCCTGGAGAGCCCCAGGCTGCGCCACAGGTCGGCGAACAGGTTATCGGCCAGGGTTTGGGTCTCGTTCAGGACGGAAGCGGTCAAGCTTGGCAAGGAGACGTCGGATGTGGGAGTCTTCATCAGCGGCTTCTTGGGTGGGTGTCTTGTTTCAACTGCTCGACATTCTACCATCCACGAGGCCGCTTTTACTTGCTAAACAAAGACTTGGTTCAATAGGGGCGCGATTATTGAACCCCGAAACGTGAGTTACAAGATCAAACTACGCAAGATCGGTTACCGGCTCG
>NZ_JAYESN010000453.1:0-1719 GCF_034860625.1 Lamprobacter sp. | reverse complement strand
ATATGACGGCCATAGTAGCGAATCGGCTTCGCTGTCGCGTCAAGGCTACCGGGTGCGCTCGCGCGTGCGAACTGAACTCGCTGGCCCCTTACCACATGCCTCAACGAACATGGCCATTCGCCTAAGGCCTGGCCCATGATGCCCCTAGGACTAGGGCTTAGCCGTCGAGATTATCTGGCGATTCAGCTAAGCGGCGACAACGGTGTATCGGTCGCTCAGCTCGGCTCATCAACTAGGCTGGCGCGTATTCTCAGCCGGGCTCAGGTAGCCACGCGCGGCGTCGAGCAGCTTGCGCCGGCCGAGCAGGATCTGCATCCGCCGCCCACCGCACTGCCGCCAAAGGATTGCCGAGCGGATACCGGCCAGCAGCAGCGCGCGGATGCGCTCCTGATTCTCCTCGTTCTGCAGATAGAGCGGATTGCCGCGCACGATGATGCGCGGCTCGAGCTTACTGATCGTCGCCGAGTAGAGGCTGGCGAAGCGAGCAATCACATCACGATCGATCAAAGGCGCCTCACCGCGGGCCTCGCGCACCGACTCGATGCCATCGCCGAGCGCCGCCAACATATCGCCACGTTCAGCCAGGGTGCGCTCGTGCTTGAGCAGCGTGATCACGTAGCGCGTCATTTCCATATTGCGCTCGGGCTGGCCGGTGAGCTGGGCGATGATCTGCCGCGCTCCAGTCGCTACCGCGCCGGACTCGCCGTAGACCGCCGGCACATCATCGGCATCGATCTGGAACAGACTGTAGAGGCAGGGTTCCATCTGCTCGATGTCGACGCTGCCGCGGTTGGCGATGCGCAGCACGCAGTGCGACGCCTGGTGGAGTCCGGCGAGCGCGATGATGCGGTCTTGGTCGCTATAGGGCATGGATGTTAGGTCTCGAAAACGTGGGGCAGTCAGAACGATCTGGGGACTTCACGCAGGCCGGGACTGACCTAGTGCTCAACAGCCGAGGCATCCAACGACCGGATGGCCGATCGGTCTAGCCCAGCCCCGTCAGCCTGATGTATCACACAACCACCCAGACATTCGTCACCCTGATAAAACACCGCCGATTGGCCAGGCGTGATCGCGCGCTGTGGCGCGTCGAATCGAACCTGGCAAGACTGGCTATCGTAACCAACGATGGTACAGCGCTGCAGCGATTGCCGATGCCGCAACCGACACAAACACGGGATGGGAGCTTCTGAAGGTGGCTGCCCACTGATCCAATGCAGCTGCTCTCCGCTCAGCTGCGAGGCATAGAGCAGCGGATGATCACCGCCCTGCACCGCGATCAGCGCGTTGCGCTCGACATCCTTGCAGGCGACGAACCAGGGCGCCTCCTCACGCGCGGCGACCCCGCCGATACCGAGCCCCTGACGCTGCCCGATGGTGTACCAAGCGAGGCCGCGATGCTCGCCGACGACCTCGCCCTCTGGGGTCATGATCGGCCCCGGATTGCGCGGCAGATAGCGGTCGAGGAAGTCCGCGAAGCGGCGCTCACCGATAAAACAGATGCCGGTACTGTCCTTCTTCTCGGCGTTCGCCAGCCCGAGCTGCCGCGCTTTCTCCCTCACCTCGGCCTTGGTCAGATCAGCCAGCGGGAACAGGGCGCGGCTGAGCTGCGCCTGGCTGAGCTGATGCAGAAAGTAGGTCTGGTCTTTGTTCGCATCGACGGCCAGGCGCAGCCGCGCGCCATCGCCCGCGTGCTCGACGCGCGCATAATGGCCGGTC
>NZ_JAYESN010000452.1:0-1720 GCF_034860625.1 Lamprobacter sp. | reverse complement strand
GGAGATGGCTACGCGATTCACCATTGTCATCGAGCTGCTGCTCCATCCAGCGCTTGAGGCTCGCCATCACCGGGGCACTGTGAGCCTGATGATGCGCGAGGCGTTGGGCCGGATTGAGCTCCGCCTCAACGCACTTGTCCTCTTGGTGATCGATCGTGGCGATCGCCGCGATCACCTGCTCGCATTCGCCCGGAAAGACGTCTTGGATGTCGACGAACTGGCGTCGCGCATGGGTCAGACAATTCAGATCGACCACCCGATCGCCATGGCGCTTGAGCGTATTGGCCGCCAGCGCATCGGCCATGCGCAGCATGCGAGGCAGCGTCGCCGGGCGCAAGGCCATCAGATCATCGAGATTCTCCCCGGCATGCTGACGCCCGGTGAAGAACAGACAGACGCTGTGCGCACCCTCACAGCGCAGCGCCGTGGTGTAGATCGCCTGGCGCGCCGGTGGTGGCTCGGCCTGGTTCTCCTTGATCAAGGACAGCACCCGCGCGCGGGTATCGTCCTGGAACACCACCTCGAGCTGAGCGGCATACCCCTGCAGATGGTTGAACACCACGTAGCCGACGTCGGCGACCTGCTCAACCAGCTCCCATTGGGTGGCATCGGGCAGGGGTTGGCCGAGCATCTGCTGGAAGGATTCAAGGCGATTGAATGGCAGACCTAAATGATAATGCGCCATCGCCAGGATCACCTTCAGGCTGCTGTCATAACGCTCGGGGCTGACCTCCGGGGGCAGATGGGCGACGAACAGCATCCCGCAGGCGCTGCAGCGTAGGCGCTCGAGCTCGTAGCGGGTCACCGCCACCAGGGGCTGACCGCGAAAGCGCAGGCGCACCAGGGGTGGCATGGCGTACAGGCGGCCGCGTGTGCAGGCCGGGCAGAGATCGCCGGGATTGAGGTGATCGTGCTCACAGCGCTGGACCTCGGCGCCAGGATAGTCGCCGACGCCGAGGCGACCATGGCCCGATGCACGGGGTGTCTCTGGCGGCTCCGGGGGGACTCGGCGCTGGGGTCTCGCTCGGCGTCTCGACACTGGCTTCGGTCTTCTCCTGGGTGTCGTTCGCCGGCTCGGCGCCGCTGTCGCTCGCTGCATCCGCCGGCGGCTCAGCGGGTGGCTTGCGCGGGGTCTTCTCGGTCGGTTTGCCGAACAGCACGCGTTTGAGCGTCGCCAGACTGATGCGGGTCTCGAGCAGTGCGTGCTCAAGCCACAGCAGGGTGCGCAACAGCGGGGCGATGCGCTGCTGATCGGCGGTCTCGAGCTGACCTTGCTCGGCCAGCGCGATCAGCCGCTCGACCTCCTCGGCCGCGAGCGACTCGGGCTCGGACTTTTGCCCACGCAGCGCCAGTTCGCCGCGCGGTAGCCGGTGCCGCGGAAGCGCTCGGCCTCGACGAAGGTCTCCAGCAGGTAGGGGCGATAGCCGTAGCGTGCTTGCCAGTGTCCAGGCAAGGTGCGCGCCGCCAGCCCCAGCAGCTTGCTCGCCAGTGACGGCACGCGAATCCAGGGCAGGATGAGAAATCGAGCGTTGTTGACGACCGCCGCCAGGTTGCGCTGACGTTGTTCGTGGCTCCAGCCGATCCACTGATCACGCGGGGCGGTCTGCCAGGCCATGATCACGCCGACGATCCCGGTGACACCGACGACCAGGCTGACCAGATACAGGATGTAGATGATCTGCGCGTTAGAGGTTGAAACAGGGGTCGGACTCGGGGCTTA
>NZ_JAYESN010000451.1:0-1726 GCF_034860625.1 Lamprobacter sp. | reverse complement strand
CAACGATTGAAGACATACCACCGGAGGATCGCAATCCGACGGTGGTTCTGCTGCTGGAGATCTGTCATCGGCAGCAGGAGGAGATCCAGCAGCTGCGTGACGAGATCGCACGGCTGAAGGGGCAAAAGGGCAAGCCGGTGATCAATCCCTCGGCCCTGGAAGGCAATGACCGGAGCGCGAAGCAACGCAAGGCGCGGGGGAAGACGCGAGCCGGCAAGCGCAGCAAAACCCAGACGCTCACAATTCACGAGCACATTCGCGTGGCGCCACAAGCGGACATCCCGCCGGGCAGCCGCTTCCGCGGCTTGCAACCGTTTACCGTGCAGGATCTGCGCGTGCGCGTGCACAATACCCGCTATTGGCTGGAGCGCTGGGAAGCGCCCACCGGCGAGACCTTGCTCGGCAAGCTGCCGCCGGCAATCGGCGGCGCCCACTTTGGCCCGGAGCTGCGCACCTTCATCTTGTATCAGTACCACCACGCGCATGTCACCCAGCCGTTGCTGCTTGAGCAGCTGCAGGAGTGGGGCCTGGACATCTCCGCAGGGCAGCTCAGCACCCTGATCACTGCCGGTCACGATGCGCTACATCAAGAGAAGGACGCCTTGCTGCAGACTGCACTGCAGCGCTCGCTGTACATTCAAGTCGACGACACCGGTGCGCGCCATGCGGGCAGCAACGGCTACTGCACGCACATCGGCAACGCGCTGTTCACCTACTTCGTGAGTACCGACTGCAAGAGCCGGATCAATTTCCTCAGCGTGCTGCGGGCCGGGCAGGATGACTATACGATCAATGATGCGGCGCTGGCCTACATGAGCGCGCAATCACTGCCGAAAGCGCCGCTGCACCAACTCGCTCAGCAGGCGCCCAAAGTCTCGACGGGGAAGTCAGCCTGGCGCGCGGTCCTGGCAGCGCTTGCGATCACGGCGCCGCGCCATGTCCGCATCGCCACTGAGGGGGCGCTGCTGGGCACCGTTATCGAGCAGGGCGTGTCGCCGGATCTGGCGATCCTCAGCGATGATGCCGGGCAATTCGATGTCTTGGTTCACGCCCTGTGCTGGGTGCATGCGGAGCGCAATCTGGTCAAGCTCATCGGATTCAACGCGGCGCAACGCCAGGCGCTGGCCGATGTGCGCAGTCAGGTCTGGACCCTCTATGGTGCATTGAAGGCCTATAAGCTCAAGCCCAGCCAGCGTAAGCGGACCCGCATCGAGGCTGGCTTTGACGCCCTGTGCACCACCCGGACCTGCTTCGAGACCTTGAACCAGGCGCTGAAGCGGATGCACCGCAGCAAGGCTGAGTTGCTGCGGGTGCTCGACCGCCCTGAGCTGCCGCTGCACAACAACGCCAGCGAGCGCGATATCCGCGAGTACGTCAAAAAGCGCAAGATTAGCGGCTCGACCCGCAGTGCAGACGGCCGCCGCTGCCGTGATACCTTCGCCAGCCTCAAGAAAACCTGTCGCAAGCACGGGCTGAGCTTCTGGGACTACCTGCACGATCGCGTCTTCGGCGCCGGCGCGATTGCACCCCTTGCCGAGTGGGTCTTTGAGCCTGATGCAAACCGGCGTTTCGCCACATCACCCCACCCGCCGTACCTTGGCGCCTGAACCCGGCGCGCGGCGCTACTGCGCGCGATACTTCAGCGCCGCCGAGATCGCCCGCATCCGCGCGCTGATCACGTCCCGCCCTGATGCCTCACGGGCCGAACTCTCGCGGATCGTCTGCG
>NZ_JAYESN010000450.1:0-1734 GCF_034860625.1 Lamprobacter sp. | reverse complement strand
TAGCAGCTCGAAGGCCTGCTGGTCGTAGCGGCGCCAGAGCCGGCTGGAGAGTGGCTCGATCGAATCTGGCGAGGTGTAGCTGTCCAGGTCCATCAGCCGTGCTTGGTGCATGTACTCCTCGTACACCGAGCGATGCGGCTCGCCATACCAGCGGTAGCGAGCGTGTGGCAGCTCGATGCCAAGCTCGGCGGCGATCTCCGAGACCTCGTTGCCGACATTGACGCAGTCGGTCAGCTTGCCGCCGTAGATCGAGACATGCGCGTGCCCGCGGTCGACATCGATCTCGTGCTTGCGCGAGAGCTGCATCCAGTCGCGCTCGCCCTCTGCGGCGTCGCCATCTCCAGTCTTGCCATTCTCAGCCGTTTCCTCATCAGCCGCACCATTGCCGCCGCCTTCCGCACCATGGCCATTGCCGGCAGAGCTATGGATGCTGACGTCTGAACCCCCAACAGCCGTGTTGGGGGCTCGCTTGACCACCAGCGGACGCACGCCGCAGCGCTCGGCGATGATGTCGGCACGGGTCAGCGGTCGCTCGAGATTCAGCCGCTTGTTGATGTTCTCGAGCACGAAATCCCGATCCTCGTTCGTCACCTCGGTGAACGGACGCTCGACCCTTGTATCAGTGGTGCCGATACAGGTGCGCACGCCCATCGGGATGACGAAGAATAGCCGCCCGTCATCGGCGAAGAAGGTCAGGATATGAGGCTCTGGAGTCACCTGCGGCACGATCAGATGAATGCCCTTGGAGAATAGATGCTGGTGCTCAGTCTGCTCGCCGTTGCGCTGATTGAGCCCATCCGCGAAGGGGCCGGCGGCATTGATCAAGATCTTTGAGCGGATCTGAAAGGTCTCGCCGCTCTGGGTATCGCGCACCTCAGTGATCCAGGCCGCGTCTTGACCGCTCTCTGTTCCGATTTCTGTGCCGATCTCTTCACGCCGCGAGCCCAACGACTCGACATAGTTGGCCGCGATGGTGCCTCGGTCCATCGCCGCGCGTACGAACTGGAACACGAAGCGCGAGTCGTTATCGTGCAGATAGGCATCGGAATACTCGAAGCCGCCCACAGCATTGCTGGTATTCACCACCGGCTCCTCGGAGTCGATACGGCGCTTGGTCAGAAACCGCGGGATGCGCGTGTAGCCGTTGCCGAAGAGCCAATAGACCCAGGTACCCAGCCAGAGGAACCAGGGCGAGAACCGAAACCCCTTGTCGATCGTGGCGAAGAAGCGGATCTCCTGCACCCGGCTCGGATAGCTGTCGATCAGGTGATTCCGGCTCAGGCACAGCTTGCGCACCAAGCCATAGTCACCGCTCTCCAGATACTTGATCCCGCCCCAGGCCAGGTTCGATGACTGCTGACTGGTAAAACCTGCGAAGTCGCGCTGATCGATCAAGGCCACGCTCGCGCCCTTGCCCGACAGCGCGGCCGCCGAGACGGCCCCATTGATCCCACCGCCGATGATCAGCGCATCGAACACGCGATTGGGGAGCTTGGCGATATTGCTGTCTCTTAGATTCATAGTGCGTCATCGGCTCCCACGTCTTCCCTCGCCCATCCTTTCGCCAGCTCCACCGCACGATGCCAGCGTTTAAACAGCTTCTCGCGCTTGGCCTCCTCGATGCGTGGACGATAACGCACATCCAGTGCCCACTTCTTGGCGATCTCATCGCGACTTTCCCAGAAGCCGACTGCAAGGCCGGCGAGATAAGCGGCGCCGAGCGCGGTGGTCTCA
>NZ_JAYESN010000449.1:0-1737 GCF_034860625.1 Lamprobacter sp. | reverse complement strand
CCCCCGCCACTGAATCAGCAGCTCGTAGAGCCGGATCGCGTAGGCGCTGGTCATCTTGGCGACATCCGCAAGCGCGTAGCGGGTGAACTGCTCGGTGAGCTCCGAAAGATACGGCAGCATGTCCTTTGTGAACCGCAGTTCTACGCGTCCCTCTTCCTCGATGTAGACGATCGTTTGAACCCAGCCGGTCACCATCACCCGTGGCTTGCGTCCGCGACCGTTTGGTTCTGCAAACAGCCGTACTTCCCGCCGCTTCAGTCTTTGGGCAGCCTTCGCAAGCTCTTCGTAGGTTGTTTTTGATCTTGTGCCTGTCAGTCCAGCGATCTCGGTTGCGCTGACGCTATAGAGGACCTCGTCGGTGATCTGTTGATCTCGTCTGATCTGCGAGATACAGGCCAGGATGATGCGTTGTTCTGCGACAGAAAGGCGGTAAGAAGCCTCGACGAGAGCGTTGCTCTTGCAGACTTGAAGGGGCGTATGGGTCATATTTATGTGAGCTTATAAATTTCTCACATAATACCCCAAATCCCTCCCTCTTTTGACCCCAAATCCCTCCCACAATGACCCCAAATCCCTCCTCTTTTCTTCTTGATTCCCTTTATTATTCAATTGCCTGCAAGCCCCTAAAAGGGGAAAAGGATTAAATATTACATAAAACGCGTACGCGCGCGCGCGCGCGCGAGCGTTGGGCTCGACACGAAAAAGCAGCGCACAGAGGGGTGGTTTGCAGGGAAGGGATGTAGCAGACAAGTGCTTGGGTAAGCGACCTCATCGCGCTGCGCGCGCTTCGCCCGCCCACCCAAGCCACGTGATAGACGTAGCACCTAACACGATCGCCAAGAAACAACTCCTCCGCAGGCTGAGAATCCCCTACTAGTTGTTTTCGGCTTTAGACGAGGATAGGGGTGCCGAAGTCGTCCCTAGAACGCGCCTAGAGGCCCTTGGAGGCCGCAGAGGAGACTTGCCAGGGTCAGGCTAGGGGTAAGCGCCAAAACGCCGCTGAGCGTCTATGTCGCATTCATAGCGACCTCTTCTCGATAGGCAGACGACACTGCAAAGAGATGCCGTCATTCGAAGGTCTTCGCCTGCGAGGCGCCCCCGCTGTTGTACATGGATGTCCAATAGTCCCCCGGCGGTGTTGCCTGGCGTGCCAGGTATCCGGCACACCGAAAGAGCCATTCGCCGCAGGGCGAAGCCCGGAGCGGGGCGACCGGGGGCGTTGTGTCGCCGTTGCCGCCAGTGAGACTCATGCGGCTGCTGCGTAGGCGTAACCGTCGGTGCGCTGCAGCAGCTGGAACTCGCGCGCCGGGCGATCGTGCTTGTTGAGCACGAACCAGCCGCGGGCGCGAATGCTGGCGATGCGCCCAACGTGAATGCCCGCGCTCTTGCCTTTGGCGCAGATGAGTCGCGCCAGATCACCGGTCTGGAAGCCTTGCACGCGTTTGTGGGTCCTTGGCGCGCCTTTGGGGAAGCCATACTTGTCGTTGCCCATGACCCGGCGCCGGCCGCGGCCCATCGCCTTGATCTCCAGCGCCTGCATCGAGGGCGGAATCCTCACCGCCGCGCCGGTCTCACCGACACAGGCGGCGTCGATCCAGTGGTCCTTGGCGTAGTCTTGGGCGATGCGGTTCATCTTGGTGCGCCCGCCGGACCAGAAGGTGGTCGGCAGGCCGAGCGCCTTGATGGCCGCGCCGATGGCGTAGCGGGTGGCATTCACCGCCGCGGCGTCCTTCAGCG
>NZ_JAYESN010000448.1:0-1743 GCF_034860625.1 Lamprobacter sp. | reverse complement strand
ACTAGGTGTCGGGGTATGACCGAGTGTTAAGCCTTCACACCCTTCCTAGGCCTTCTTCACTGCTCCGAGCTCCAAGCCGTGGCGATTGGCAATCTGGACGTATCCGGGGTCATTTCATAGCCAGCTGTTGGGGACTCAGCGCCCCGACACGGCTTTAGGACTGCTCCGGCCTATCTAGGGGCTTCTTCCCACGGCAGCGCCCTCTCTAGCGGCATACAGCGGCTCTCAGCCAGGCCATTAGTGCCTTCCTGGTATCGCTCCGGGTGGGCCTAGCGCGGTCCCAGCAACCGCTCCGATATCAGCGGCTAGCCTGCTCTTTCTTCATGTCGGTTATTCACCGACATGCAGGGACACGTGAGGGCTTCTCTTGATTAGTAGTTGCATATTGTCACGCGGGGGGGGGATCATCGGGTTTCCCCCTTGGGTTTTTGAGGTTTAAGAATGGGGTGGGTCCCTGGCTTATCCGGCCAGTCAGGGGCGCCAGAATTTGGGGCGCGGTGCTACAGCACTCGCCCTCTCAAAAAGTACCCCGGCAAGTGTTGAAGCACTCCCGGGGCATGGTCGGCAGCTGAACGATGAGATACACCGATGCCGACGATTTCAGTATACCGTCATGGGTCCACCATGGGCGTGGGTAATGCTAAGGCTCAGCCGCCCGTTAGGTCTGAGGTACAGGGATGGTCAAGCAGTGGCGTGCGTCGAAACCTGCTCTTTCTCTACTCCGTCGATGAGCGTTCCCTGGAAGCTCTACACGGGCACGCCATGACGTTTACTGTCCGAGACTGCCCCGAGACACCGCAAGCCTGGTGTAAGGCGCGTGATGCCCTTCTGGATGCTCTCAGCCGCTCCGGGGTGGTGCTGGTCCATTGGGTCACTGAATGGCAACGCCGCGGGGTGCCCCATCTGCACCTGGCGTGCTATTGGGATCGTCCTACTGACCCCGTTGAGATCATCACCGACTGGCTCAGGATCGCTGCTCCGTTTGGGGCAAGGTCCGGCGGGCAGTATTCGCACCCGATCTATGATGCGCTGGGCTGGAACCAGTACGTTTCCAAGCATGCGGCGCGGGGTCTGCATCATTACCAGCGCTCACCTGAGAACATCCCGCAGACTTGGCGCGGGCTATCGACTGGTCGGATGTGGGGCAAGCGTGGCTCGTGGGCTGTGGTCGATCCTTCCAAGCTTCATCTAGATAACGGCTCCTGGTGGCGTCTCCGTCGGATCGTTCGGTCCTGGCGTGTTGCGGATGCTCGGCGAGCTCGTCCCCTGAATCTGCGTCGGGTCTTGTCGGCTCGGCGGATGCTTCGCTGCAATAGCCTGAAGTTTTCTCAGGTTCGGGGCCTTTCTGAGTGGATGCCACAAGATGCCATGCTTCGTGCAGTGGCTTTGGTGACTGGCGTTGATGGTGCTGATGTAGAGGCGCTGTGATGGGTTCCCCTGAGCGTGACGTTTTACGGCTCTGTCATCTGCATGACATACCTCTGGTCTATCACCGGGTCTTGTCGTCTTGGGCATCTGCCCTTGGTGGTATCGGGGAGCTGTCATTTGCTCTCGAGCTCGCCGTTTCAGATGAGATTGTCCTAGAGGGTGGTCCGTACTACGGGGTTTATACCCTTCCGGACATCTAGCACGGCTGACTCTGGCGAGAGAACTTAGACATGGGGCTAGGACACGTGCGCTTTTCCCCGAAGCGCACGCGGAGGGGACAAGCGCACGTGTCGGCGCGTCCAGGTGGAAAGAGAG
>NZ_JAYESN010000447.1:0-1747 GCF_034860625.1 Lamprobacter sp. | reverse complement strand
TACCCTGTGGCGGCTGGGCGTTAGTCGGCGCGGCCTGCTCGAATGGACCGCGGCGGGCGATCTAGTCCGAAGGGATCAGGGGCTCGCCGCCATTTACCGCAGCATGTGGATCGCCCCGGTGTTGGCGCTGATCGCAGGTGCCGGTCTGGCCCTGCGTGTACCGATGGCACTGCCGGTGGCTGCGCCGATCCTGCTGGCCTGGCTGGCGGCACCGCTGCTGGCCTGGTGGATGAGTCGTCCGCTCAAGCCACGTGAAGCGCATCTGAATGCCGAGCAGACCGAGTTCCTGCACCGCAGCGCACGCAAGACCTGGGGCTTCTTCGAGACCTTCGTCGGCGCCGACGACCATTGGCTGCCGCCGGATAATCTGCAGGAGCATCCGGTGGCGGTGGTGGCGCATCGCACCTCGCCGACCAATATGGGTCTGTCGCTGCTGGCGAACCTGGCCGCTTATGATTTTGGGTATCTGCCCGCCGGCGCACTCATGGCCCGCACCAGCGCAGCGCTGCGCACCATGACCGGATTGGAGCGCCATCGCGGCCACTTCTTCAACTGGTACGACACCCAATCGCTGCAGCCGCTCGAACCCCGCTACATCTCCTCGGTGGACAGCGGCAACCTCGCCGGTCATCTCTCGACCCTGCAACCGGGGCTGCTGGCGCTGATCGACGCGCCGATCCTGAATCCGCGCTGGCTGGAGGGTATTGCTGATACCTGGCAGGTGCTGACGGAGGCGTTGACCGCAACGACCTCGAGGTTGACCTTGGCTTCCATGACTGGGCGACGGCCAGCGCTATCGGCGCCGCTTGCGCGTTTTGATCAGCAGCTGAAGGCTGCTCGCTTGGCGCCACCGACCGATCTGAATGAGGCCTGCGGCTGTCTTGGTGTGCTGAGCGCGGAGGCCGAAGCAGCGGCGCGGGACCTGGATGCTGGCGCGAGCGACGAGGTGGCGGCCTGGACGCGACGTCTGGCTCAGCAGTGCTGGGCATTGCGGGATGATCTGTTGTTCTTGGCGCCTTGGCTGCACTTGCATGTCGAGGCTGCAACGGCCACTGCAACTGCATCTGAAAGTACTCGCCTGCCCGATTTCTGTGGGCCTGTTCAATTGGGCGCCCAATCGACGAACAGCAAGAACGACCCGAACAGCCTCGAAACGCAAACAGCAAACGTCTTGTCTGTCGTGGACAAGAGCCGGCAGAGCGACCTTGCACTCACGCTGCGTCAGCTGGCCGCGCTTGAGCAGACTGGGCTTGACCGGCCGGTGCTGGCACGCATCCGCGAGATCGAGCAACTGGCGATCACCGCTGGCAGCCTCTCCCGGCTCGACTATAACTTCTTGTTCGACGAGGCGCAGTCGTTGCTGGCGATCGGCTACCGGGTCGCCGAGCGCCGGTGCGATGAGAGCTACTACGATCTGCTCGCTTCCGAGGCGCGCCTTGGCTGTTTCGTCGCCATCGCCCAGGGCCAGCTGCCGCAGGAGAGCTGGTTCGCGCTCGGCCGTCTGCTGACCCGCGCCGTCGGCAACACCACGCTGCTGTCCTGGAGCGGCTCGATGTTCGAGTACCTAATGCCGCTGCTGGTGATGCCGAGCTACGACAACACCCTGCTCGACCAGACCTATCGCACCGCAGTGGCCCGGCAGATCGCCTATGGCAAGGAGCGCGGCGTGCCTTGGGGGGTGTCGGAATCCGGCTACAACGGCGTCGATGCCCAGCTCAACTATCAGTACCGCGCCTTCGGCGTGCCG
>NZ_JAYESN010000446.1:0-1752 GCF_034860625.1 Lamprobacter sp. | reverse complement strand
CTGCTCCTCGCGGGGCTCGGTGGTGGTCTCATCAGTCATGGAGCGAGTATAGCGGCTCGCCTGCAGAGAGAATGTTGCAGAGGAAAAATTCGACCCTGGAACCTTTTCCCAGGCCGTGGGATTGAGTTTGAGCCATGAATCCATGATGTCCGAGCGTTTCCCCGTGAGCCTGGCCCGTCTTGCGGCGCTGCGCGAGCCGACCATCGACCCGAAGGCGATCAGTCCAGAAGCAATTCAATAAACTGTCCCCGGAACTCGCACCGCAGGCTGGACATCGGCGCATGCCTCGGCGTAAAGCACATCGGGAAGCCTGTACGGGAGAACTGTAGGCACGGTTTGATGAGGGAGTGCTGGTATTCTGTGACGACGATTCGGCTAGTGAGGCACCGCCAGACGAAAGGGGCGGGAACAGATTAGGTCGAGTCTAAGGTTGCCGGATGCCTGCTCTCTACTCTACCCGATCCTTGACTCCGATCCTTTGCCCCCGATCCTCGTTCGATAAAGGTGCACTATGAGACCTGACCCTAACTCCTCAAGCGGTGGATAGATGGCAACGCTACAGACCACAATTCCTGATGACTTGTCGCGGCAAGTGCAAGCGACGGCTCGTGCACGCGGCATTCCTGTCCATCTTCTGGTTGCAGAAGCTCTCCGCTGCATCGTTTCACCGGAACCCTTTGGGAGCGAGGCGGAAGCATTTGATGCGATGGAAGCTCTTGAATCAGAAATCCTGAAGGATCTGCCGTGGAAGGCGTAAATCGGGGGGACGTTGTGTTGGCCGCGACGGCTGGGGACTATGGAAAACCGCGACCGTGGCTGGTGGTTCAAACAGACGTATACAACCACTCAGCATGCCCCGGTTCAATTATCGCTTGCCCGTTCACGACGCATGAGGAGTCTGCGGCTTATCGAATCCCCATGGACCTGCCATCAGGCGACACCCAACGTCGCTCCTGGGTGATGGTTGACAAATTGATGGCCATCAGACGCGAGCGTCTCGGAGCCAAGATCACGACGGCATCAAGGCAACAGATCGCGGCCGTCGAGCACGCGATGGCTGAATTGCTCGGTCTCCGTGCGCCTGACTGACCCGTCGCGTTGCGCAAGGGTGGGTAGAGCGAAGCGAAACCCACCGCAGCCAGGCGCTAAGACATCAGGAATCGCGCCACAACCAACGCCCCGGTTTGCCGAGGGCGTTTCAAGGCAACCTCAGCGCCTATGACGACAGCGGCCAAGTCATCGCCGAGGTCGATCTGGTGGCGCTCAATGCGCAGGTTGCCGTTGCGGTGGAATGCAAATCCCATCTCAGCGTCGACGACGTCAACGAGCACCTCGAGCGCCTTGCGCAGTTCAAGCAGTGTTTTCCGCGATACCGCGAGTATCAGCTGCTAGGCGCCGTCGCCGGCATGGTGGTGCCCGATCAGGTCGGGCGTTATGCCGATCGCAAAGGCCTCTTCGTGCTCGCCCAATCCGGACAAGCGCTCGAGATCCGCAACGACGCTGGCTTTCAGCCCAAGACCTGGTGAGCCAGCCCCCGCGCCAAGGCCTTGCCAAGGCCATTCAGTTAAGCCCCCGCATCACCCTCGCCGCACTGCTCCTGCTCGCCAGTGCGGCCACCGTCGCTGGAGCGAGCCAGGCCCCGGGTCCGATGCCGAGCGCAGCGCCGCCCATCAGCGTGATGACCTTCAACATCGGCGACTCCCGTCCCAGTCGGCCCTTTCCCGTTGCCGCCACCCTCGAAGCCATCACCCA
>NZ_JAYESN010000445.1:0-1766 GCF_034860625.1 Lamprobacter sp. | reverse complement strand
GCCTCGGCTTGGCTGTTTTGCAGCAACCAGCGCGCAACACGACCTTGCGCGGACAACAGCGTCAGGCTGTCGATCTCGGCGATCATGGTATGCAAACGCCGGCTCAGATCGCCCAGCAAGGCGAAGCAGGTCTCGGGCGACTCGCGCAGCATGGCGGCAAAGTCGGCGGCATCGATCGACACCACTTGGGCCTCGGTCAGCGCTGCGGCGCAGACCGGATAACGCCCGGTGCCCATGAACAACAGCGCCTCAGCGAAGGTCTGACCGGCACGGATCAGCTCGATGATCTTCTCGCCGCCGTCGCTGGAGAGGCGGAACAGACGGATTTGGCCCGAGCGCAGGAAGTAAAACCGCGCTGCCGGCTCCTCTTGGCGAAAGAGCAGCTGCCCGGCGGCAAGCCGGACCTGACTCGCCCGTTGTAACAGGCGTGCTAACTGCGCCGGACTCAAGGCCGCGAGCAGTGGCGCTTGCCGCAGATCCGACGCGAGATCGCGCCCCCCTGCCCCATCCGCTGGCGTCACGTCTGCATCGGACCCGCTGCGGGGGTTAACGGGAATCTCGCGCGATTCATCTGCTGGGTTGGCGCGGGCGCCATGCCCGTTAGGCGCACGGGTTCGCTCGGCACTCGATTCAGTCATCAGTCGTCCTCATCCACAAACGGTGCATAGTCCCGCGCATCGGCCTTTTCACAGGGAAAAATCAACCATCGCATGGTGCGGGCGCAAACGGACGTCGACTGATCGATCGGTTAGCGCATCCGCGCCCAGCCCAAGCGCCCGAGCTTGGCCAGCACCAGCAGCCAGGGGATGCCATGCAGTAGCAGATCGAAGATGTCGATCGGCCGCACCAGCGTGCCGTCGGCGAGCATCTTGAGCTTCTCCCAGACATGGGGCTCGGGCAGGAAGGGTGCGAGACCCAGCGTCAGCGCGATGATCAGCAGTAGGCCGAGCGGCAGGTGGTCAAGCCAGTTGAACATGGTCGGGTCTCTTCAGGTCGTGGTCGATGGCCCCTCAGGGTCGTTCGGATGGGGATAGTCTCTGCATCATTCAGGGTTGGGATGATGATCGACAGCTTCATCGGCTCATGATTCCAGGCAATACCGGCTCATCATGAACCCACGCGGCTCAGTGAGGGTGCCCCTGAGTCTCCGGCGATTCATCTTTCTGGGTCGCAGCGCGCCATCAGCTCACCACTCCCAGAAGAAGACTCCTCCGCGCCCGCAGCCGTTGATGCTGTCACTGGCGCAGACGCAAGCTGTGACTGCGCAGCGGCGGCTGATCGCCCCAGCACCTGCCCAAGCACGGCCTGGGTGCGCTCGGCGATGAAGTGCGGCGACAGGCGCCGATCGGCGAACAATAGGGTCTGATCGGCCGCGCGGTCGAGATAGAGCAGCTGGTCATCGGCGGGCTGAAAGGGTTGGAAACTGATGCGTGCGATGCGCCCGAGATTCACACCGCGCCCGTCGTCGAGCAGAATCAGATGTGGCGCAAGCCCGCGCGCCGGGTCCGGGCGCGGGAAATCGATCACGCCAAGCAGCTCATAGGCCCGATCGGTGAGCTGAACACTCAGCTGGACCTCGGTATCGCGCAGTTCGGCGAGGTAGATCTGCTCACCGACCGCAGCGCGCAGGCGTTCGACCTGGGCCTGATAGTCGGCTGAGGGCCAGAGTCCGCCCTCGGCATCAAAGCTCGATTGCGCATCGTCCGCAGATGTCATCCTCAGCTTCTCCAGTGGCAGATAGCGCGCGAGGAGACGCGAGCCGCTGA
>NZ_JAYESN010000444.1:0-1769 GCF_034860625.1 Lamprobacter sp. | reverse complement strand
GCCTGTTCGATCAACTGCGGGCGGACAATCCAGCGCCGACCGGCGTGGACCAGGATCAACATCTCGAGCGGTTGCTCGAGCACGCCCAGACGATCCTCGATCGCTGCCTGTTCATCTGCTTCTGCGAAGACACCCGTCTGTTGCCGGCCAAGGTCTTGACCCAAGCGCTCAATGCCAAGTCCGAGGGTTTCGTGCGGGTCTCGCGCTGGCAGCAGCTCTGCGGGCTGTTCAACGCAGTGGACACGGGCGATGCGGAGATGCAGATCAATGCCTACAACGGCGGTCTGTTCGCCCATGATCCGGAGCTGGAGGCGTTATCGGTCTCCGATGCCAGTCTCGACGGGATCGCTGTCCTGGCCGGCTATGACTTCGAGACCGATCTCAACGTCAACATCCTTGGCCATATCTTCGAGCAGTCGATCACCGATCTTGAACTGATCCGCGCCCGCATCCGTGGCGAGCCTGATCAGGCCCGAGCCGACCCGCAGCGCTCAAGGCGCAAGCGCGACGGCATCTTCTACACCCCGGAGCTGATCACCCGCTTCATGGTCGAGCGCACCATCGGCGGCTGGCTGAAGGAACGCTGGGCCGAGCTCGAGGCCAAGCATCGCACCGGCAAGCCGGGACCGATGGCAAATGAGACACGGCTGAAGGTGCTGCTCGACTACCTGGAGGTTCTCAAGCACATCAAGATCCTCGATCCAGCCTGTGGCTCCGGCGCCTTCCTGGTCGCGGCCTTCGATTTCCTGCTCGCCGAATACGAGCGCGTCAATGCCGAGATCGCTGCACTGACCGGCTCCCCGCGGCAGCTCGGGTTGTTCGATCTCAGCCGACAGATCCTGCAGCAGAACCTGTTTGGGGTGGATCTGAACCCGGAGTCGGTCGAGATCACCAAGCTCTCGCTCTGGCTCAAGACCGCCCAGCGGGACAAACTGCTGAACAACCTGGATGCCAACATCCGTTGCGGTAATTCCTTGGTGGAGCCGCCCGGCGAGCATGCGCCCGAGGTCTTGCGCGAGGCCTTCGCGCAACTGCCGGCGGACAGTCGCGCGTTTGATTGGCGGACAGCCTTCCCCGAGGTCTTCGCTCGTGGCGGTTTCGATGTGGTGATCGGCAATCCACCCTATGTGCGGCAGGAGGCCCTGGGGCCGTTGAAGCCCTATCTGGCGCAGTGCTACGCCAGCTACAGCGGTGTCGCCGATCTCTATGTCTATTTCTACGAGCGCGGCCTGAACCTGCTCGCGCCGCACGGCAAGCTCTCCTACATCGTCACCAACAAGTGGATGCGCGCCGGCTATGGCGAGCCGTTGCGGCGACTGTTCAGCGAGCAGGCACGGCTTGAGGAGATTTTGGATTTCGGTCATGCGCCGATCTTCGAGGATGCCGATACCTTTCCCTGCATCATCGTGGCGCAGCGGCGAGTGGATGCTGTGACCGTGACCGACACCACGACCGCAGCAGCGACAGCAGCAACAGCGATAGGAGCAGCGGCGACAGGGGCAGAAGCGGCAGGAGTAGGAGCGACAGGAGCCGCAGCGGCAGCAACGCTATCATCCACGGACGAGGCCAAGGCAACACCGATGGTCAGCGTCTGCATCGTGCCCCGAGACCGGTCGGCTGAGCTGTCGCTCGACAACTACGTCCACGAGCACGCCTATCCGGTGCCTTGGAGTCGCTACAGCGCCGAGCCCTGGAGCCTGGAGCCGCCAGAGGTCGATACGCTGATGCAGCGTATCCGTGAGCGCGGGGTGCCATTAGCCGAGTTCTTG
>NZ_JAYESN010000443.1:0-1780 GCF_034860625.1 Lamprobacter sp. | reverse complement strand
TGGACGCTACGCCGACCGCAAAGGCCTCTTCGTGCTCGCCCAATCCGGACAAGCGGTCGAGATCCGCAACGACGCCGGCTTTCAGCCCAAGACCTGGTGAGCGCCTCCGACCTCCACTAGGGCGCTCCGTGACAGACCTCATCCGCGTTCCGCGGACAACACGCAAGACCCACTGCCCAAGCATCGGCTACCATGCGAGCTGTCTTCAGGGCCAGGTAGCCGGTCTAGTCAACACTCAGGCTTCCGGAATCGCATGCAACACCAAATCACCAATACCTCGCACTTCCAGCACTTGGTTGGTCAGATCCCCATCGCAATTGGCTTCTGTATATTGGATTGTTTCATACAATCTGGCCCATTGCGCAACGCGATCAAGACCCGCTTCGCGAAAGGCAATGACACCGGGGTGCAGATCGATATTTTGCGCCAGGCTGATGAAATCACCGACATTGACGGTGACGACGATCTGGCTGTGCTTGTAGGCGTACTGCCAGATCTGACTATCCGGCTTGCCCTGCAGACCTACATGAATCACAGCACTGGCTTCGATGCCCTGCTCATTGGCCCAGCGCGCTAACAGCGGCGAGAGGTTCTCGTCAATCAGCAGCTTCAATTGCGGTCCGTCGCACGGTCAAGGGCTTGGCCGGCCGGCCTGGCGCTTGGCCCATGCGCGCACTCAACTGCGCATACCGTATGGCCTTGTCGTCGAGCTGCGGGTAATCTTCCGCGATGTCGGCGAAAGCGACACCTGCCCGGAACTGTTCAACCAACTGCGCCAGCGGAACTCGCGTTCCCTTGAACACGGGCTCGCCCGAACAGACCGCGTCGTTCTGATCGAGCAGCGACGCACCGCGCCGAGCGATGCGCAACGCCTGTTGGGTGCTACGGACAATCTTGGTCAGATCCAGCGTCACCGGCACTTCGCCTGCGCGCTTTAGCCTGCGGCCCTTGCGTGCCCAACCGCCCTCGGCATGGTGTTTTACCGTCAGCACGGCATACAGGGCGCGCCGATCGTCCGGGCTCAACTGCAGGCCCTCGGCCTCCAGCGAGCCCTTCAGCTTGAAATACAACACCTCGCGGAAGGCCAGACGATGCCGCCTGCGACCATCGGCGCCAGCCTGCTGATGCAATACGCGTGAAAACTCCTGGCGGAGTTGCTTCGGGTCTTGCGCGGCTGCCGCGGCCGCGATGCGCGTCTCATAGGTGGCCAACATTGGAAAGCCTTAAATATGACTCATGATGTTGCATATTTTTACAGGCTCAGCCGGTTTAAACAAGCCAATCGGACAACGCTCGATACTCTGCGGCGACCACCGCATCGGAAAACCGCGCCACCGCCCGTTCGCGCGCTTGGGCAGCCCGTTGGCCACCGAATTGGCCATCCCGTTGGCCGCTGTCGGCTTGGCTCAACACCCAGGCGATGCCAGTTGTGGCTCAGGCGAGACGATGGCCATCGTGCGCGCCGCTTTGGCCCGGCCATCGCAGAGCAAAGCGTGTCCCTGCTGGCCAAGATCGCCGATCTACAGCAGTTGGAAGACCTGGGTGATCAGCTCCTGCTCACTGCCGACGGCACCGCCTGGCTCCAGGTGCTCCGCGAAGCCAGGAAGCCAGCCGAGAAAGGCGCCCGCCACACAAAAGCCGCGCCCGTCGAAGGCGCTTAATCTGCTGGGTTGCAAGCCCTGACACGTCTTCCGTGCCTGCTGTGAGTTTGCTTTCCTTGCGCGGGATTCCGGCTTCCAGCCGGAATGACGGAGCGGATACGTGATCAGCTCAATGGCGA
>NZ_JAYESN010000442.1:0-1787 GCF_034860625.1 Lamprobacter sp. | reverse complement strand
CCCCGTCGTTGGGTCGGCGGCGTCCAGTAGCGCCTGCCAACTCAGGATGCGCACAGGGCCGATGCGCTGCTCGTCCGCCGCCTCGCCCAACACCAGCACGCTGTGCAGGTCTGGGCAATCGGGCAGTGCGTCGGCTAGACTCGCGAGGCGGTCGGGCGAGGTCACCAGGATGCGCACGTTGCAGTCGCGCAGGATGTAGGCGACCTGCTCAGCCTTGAGCAGTGGATTCACCGGCACGAAGACGCCGCCGGCGTGGGCGGTGCCGAACAAGGCGTGGACGGTGTCCAGGCGCTTGTCGAGGTAGACCGCGACGCGTTCGCGTGGGCCGTGATCGACTGCTGAAAGCGCGTTGGCGGTTTGAATTGTTGCGGCAGCAAGGTCACTGTAAGTTTGCGTCATGCGACCGTCGCTTAACGCTTGGGCTTCGGGCCTGTCTGATGCCTGGTTAAAGAGGGCGTGATGGAGCAGCATGGGGGTTCCAAGTCGAGCGGAGCGCGGGGTTCGCGAATGGCATTGTCAATGATAACCCAGGTAGGCAAGGATCTCGAAACGGTGTCTTAAATGCGCGATCTAGCATTATTTCTGATTATGGTTGGTCTAGTGCCGCTCATCTTGATGCGGCCCTGGACTGGCATCCTTGCCTGGTTTTGGGTCGGCCTAATGGCACCTCACTGGTTGCCCTGGGGCTTCATGAGAGGCTTCCCGATGGCTCAAGTTGTTGCTCTGGCAACCTTCGCCGGACTTGTTATCAATAAGGATCGCTCTTCGATACCAATGACACGCGAAATGATCATGCTCGGTATCTTCGCGGCCTATACAGCGATGACGAGCTATTTTGCTGTCAACCCAGATGGAGCTTGGTGGTTCTGGCAACATTTGATGAAGATTTTACTACTGACTTTTTTGGCTCCAATCCTGATCTACGGACAACAGCGCATTATTGCATTGCTGGTCGTCATTACTTTTTCCGTAGGCTTCTACGGCTTTAAAGGTGGTATTTTCGGTATTCTTACCGGTGGTAGCCATATGATTCTGGGGCCGCCAAATTCATACCTGGAAGGAAATACTTTTATCGGATTAGCAATGGTCATGGTTTTGCCACTGACTCTAGTCACTGCGCGAACTTTTAGCCAATGTCAGATTGTTTTTTCCGCTCCAATCATTAATAAGCTGTCAAAGCGTATTGGTTTATTTTTTTATGCAACATTTTGGCTAAGCGGCCTAGCTATAATTTTTACCTTTTCTAGGGGTGCTTGGATTGGATTGATTGCGGTGGCTCCCCTTATTTTTGCCAGATTACAAAGGAAAGGGTTGTTGATTTTTCTTGCTTTCTCCGTTGTTGTTATTGTGGGATTAAGTTTTCCTGATCGAGTGTTGCAACGCTGGGATAGTCTCGTCAATTACGAAGAGGATAACTCGGCGATGCAACGTGTCTTGTCTTGGGGGGTTAATCTCAATATGGCTCTTGAACGCCCACTCCTAGGTATGGGTTTTAATAAAGAGGATAAGGGTATGACCTGGTGGATGGGTTATGCTAATTTTGTTGGTGACTGGGGGCCATCATTGCATAGCCCGCACAGTGTCTATTTTAATCTTCTCGGTGCACATGGGTTTGGGGGGTTGTTGGTTTTCCTATTATTAGGCGCTTTTACCTTTTTTACGTTCAATCGCATCCGCATTGAAGCAAAGCGAAAGCAAAGTCAGCGCTGGTTGTCGGAATATGCCTGGGCGCTTCAGGTGGCGCTCATTGGCTACTTTACTGCTGGAGCATTTCTTGATGTGCCTTA
>NZ_JAYESN010000441.1:0-1800 GCF_034860625.1 Lamprobacter sp. | reverse complement strand
CCCACGCGATGGACTGGGTGGCCACCGGGTCGGACAGCAACCCAAGTCTGACCCTCCCTTGGAACGCCGAGCGCTTCGCTGCGGAAACCCTGTGACCGATTGCCCTCCTTGGTCGTGGTCGAAAATCCACGGCAGGCGATGACGATGACGATTACGATTACGACCACGACCACGACCACGACCACGATAAAAGATAACAGCACGGCAATGGTCGCGACGCCAGCATCTTTCGCTCCAAACGCACAAGTTAATAAAATACCATTCCTATGGCGAGTCAGCGACCTCGGCGTCGATCATCACCTCCAGGGCAATCGCATCAGGTTTTTCTAATATTAGAAAATATTAATATAAAGCGGCTTGAATTGTGCTGACTTGTCTTAAATTTTAAATGCGCCGTATTTCGGGGCGTTTTTTTATAAAAAGAAAACAAATTTTTCTAAAAGTGTATATTTTTAAAAACTAAAATAACCTGCATTATTTTAAAAACAATCAGGCTAAAAAATCACAACAGATTACTTGCTGGGGAAAAGAAGATCCTCAAGATAATCCGTATTCCAACCGGCTTGTAATCGTTTGTTCCAAATGCCAAGCTTTGTGTTATCTTTTTTCAAATGAATCAATGTGATGCGACGAATTGCCGCCAAATTCTGTCGTGCGTTTATATCACGTATACGCGATTCGTCTTCACGAAAAGAAACGTCGAGGTTCCAATGCAATTCGTTTTCGATTCCCCAATGGCCTCGCGTCGCTTGAGCAAAATACTCAGCACTGGTTCCAGTGCTCATAATGTAGTAACGCGTTTCGGTCGAGACATTTCCAGCAACTTCACGTTGTGATTCGACCATACCAACAGCATTCATCCCTTTCCACAATTCACTGCGGGGAATATCTGAAAGATCTCCTAATGTCCAATAACGTCTCGTTTCAATTCTTCCATGATCGTGATCGACTGTTTCAAAGAAATCAGAATCGACGCCAGCATAATTTTGTGCGCAAGCGGCATCGAAGGCTTTTGCAACTTCCGTAGCCAGCGTTCCTTGATTGCCTTTTAAAGACAACACGTAATTGCCACCTTTATCAACAATTTTCTCCACAATTTTGGTCTGACAACCCATCGCGTCAATCGTGACCGTGCTACCTTCTAAATTCAAGCATTCGAGGAGTTTTGGAATGGCCGTGATTTCGTTGGACTTCGCGTCGGTTGCGACCTGCCCAAGCACAACGCGGTTCTCGGTTGCCCAAGCGCTCACCAAGTGCAAAGCAGGTAAGCCATGGCAACGGTCATGAGAACGACGTAACGTTTTGCCATCGATGGCAATAATTTCACCGGCAATAAGATTGCAAAGCGAATGAGACCAAGAACGAAAACAAGCCTCGAATTTGTCGACATCGAGCAAGCCAAACACGCGACCAAAGGTGTCGTGTGAAGGAATGCCATGCGGGAGTGTCAAAAACTTTCTGAGCCAATCTTCCTTGGCACGAGCAAACGCTGCAATTGCAACCCAAGTGTCGGCACCACAAAGAGTAGCTGCAATCACGATAAATATTAATTCACCCAATAAGTGACGCCGATTAATAGGGCACCTAGGGTCTTCTAAAGAAGAAAAATGGCCAGCAAGCGATTGGTCAATAGTTGTTTCACACATTGTTTTAATCTCCATTGTTGTTGAACAAAGTTACTATGGTTTAGCAAATCAAATCATTTGTCCAACAGAATTCACTAATATTCTGATGCGATTGCCCTGGGGGCAAAACTGTCCGATTACGATTACGACCACGACCACGACCACGACCACTTTA
>NZ_JAYESN010000440.1:0-1800 GCF_034860625.1 Lamprobacter sp. | reverse complement strand
CGTACGTCGACGCCCGCAAAAAGCAGCTTGTCACCGACTACCAAGCGTTGCGCGAGGAAGACTGCTGCACCGACGCGCAGACAACGGCGAGGCGCGCCATGGAACTACGCCCCGACCCTGTCAATGAGGTTCACGAGGTACTGAGAGGCCAGGAGCGGCAACGACTCATCCTCGCACCCACCGGGAGCGGCAAGAGCTACGCCGCCGCGCACTACACCTTGGAGGAGATCGCCGTGGGGCACGCCGTCGTCTATGTCGCGGCCAACAAGAGCGACGCGGCTCAGTTCGAGGAGGAGATCCTGCGTTTGGCTGAGAAGGACTCACTCACAGACCTCGCAGGCGTACGCCACTATCGACAAGACTGGACCTCGGACGCGGAAGGTTCATCGACAGACGCTGTCGACCTAACGCGGAAACGACTGGTTATTACCCACCACACGTTCCTCGGTCATCAGGGCGACTCGAGCTACTTCTACGACTTGTGGCGCAAGATGGAGCACGCTGTTTCAGAGGCGGGGGTGGAGTTAACACTCATCGTCGATGAAGTCGACGCGATGGTTGAGTCCTGCCTGCGCGTCATCGATCTCGATAGCCGCTTCAAGCGGACCCATCGACTGGGTGATACGGAACCCACTTACCAACCCCTGCAGCGCTGTCCAGCCTTTACCCGAAGCGGCAACTGCGAGAACTGCGAACTGGTACGAGACACGCTGCGCTGGAAGGTGAATGGCAACAATCTGTTCCAACTCTATAACCCGAAAGTCAAACACCACGACGATCCAAACCGCTGTGTCTCACCAACACTTCGTTACAACGGCGAGCCCGTCACCTGGGGGCAATTTCAAGTCCAATCCATGAGCAGACACGACACATACGCCCAAAGCATCGACTTCTCCGCACAACTCCCCTTCGACGCCACGACAGGAGGCCGCCAAGCTTATGATCCGATCAAGGAGATGAACAGTCTCCTGCATAGCGCTTGGAAACCCAGAGTCCTGCAATCCCAGATCGTCGAAAACGACGAAGGCGAACAACGCTTCCCGGCCCGCCCCTGTGGCGTGCGCAGCCTCGTCCTCGCCGATCAAGCCCCATTCAAGGGCTTGCGTCGCTTCCGCGTTCGCTACATGACCGCCTCACTCACCCCCTCGCAACAGCGCTTCATCGAAGACACGATTCCCGAATTGGACATCCAAGACATCGAACCGGAATCGCAAGCTCTCGATAAGATCACCGTCATCATCGCTGACCATCACCTCAGCAAGAAGGACATACTCGACCTCGCGAGTCTTCAGCGCAGCTTGATCGTCACCGGCTTCCAGCGCGATACGAGCCAGTTCGACGTCAGGCTACCCGGCAAACGGATCGCTCTCTATTCTGAAAGCAGCACGCGCGTGGCAATCCACGATCTCGGCGTCGACGGCCCACCGGACATCTTGGTGACCTACGCCCGTTCAAGCACCACATGGCGCGCCACTATCGCGATGGCGGCACAGACAACCCCAACGACTGCGTGCGGATCGCCTATGAGTGGCTCGACGCTCAGAAGACCATCCGCAGTCCCAGCAAAAAGACACGGGGGCTAAAGCACTTGGTCGAGTGGTGGGCCGGTCGCTATGTCTCGCGCTTCGACGTTGAAGTCGCCGCTTTCCTGCATCCCGACATCCAGGGCGAGTACCCCTACTACAACATCAGCGCTCGGCTCATCGAACCCTCCACACAGCGGCTTGAGCACATCCCCGAGGCGTTCCAACACGATGACAAGAACCACTCCAAGTGCGCTGTGTATCAACACAAAGAGGA
>NZ_JAYESN010000439.1:0-1801 GCF_034860625.1 Lamprobacter sp. | reverse complement strand
GTTGTGAGCAACGGTGATCGGCAGTGGAGAGGAGCTCGATCATCTGCAATCGCACACCCAAGCTAGCAGAAGCGCCAACGCTTGGCTCAAGGCCATTGATAGGCAAGCGGACAAAAGTGTCCGATACTCTGTTGCATGAAGGGATCTGAGTTCATCCAGCGGGTTAAACGCTACGCAAAGGCGCACGCACTTTTCTGTCACGTCGACCAAAAGCGCGGCAAGGGCAGTCACGTGACGCTATACCTTGGTGATCGGCTAACCACCGTCCGCAACCCCAAGGATGAACTGAAGACCGGCACCCTAAATGCGATGCTCAAACAGCTTGGCTTGAGCTTGAACGACCTGTGAGCGGAGCCCCGATGCAATTCATCTATCCAGCGACCTTAACGCCCGAACCGTCCGGCGGTTTCGTGGTGACCTTTCGCGACTGGCCAGAGGCGATCACCCAGGGCGAGACGCTCAATGACGCCCTGCTCGAGGCAACCGATTGCTTAGAAGAAGCCATCGCGGCCCGCATCGACGACTGCGGTGAGGTTCCTATGCCCTCGGCCCATCTGCCCGCTGAGCGGCCGGTAGCAGTCCCTATCCAGACCGCGCTCAAAGCGGCGTTGTTCCTGGCAGTCCGCGAGACGAGTGTTGGCCCAAGCGAACTTGCTCGACGCCTGGAGATCAACGAGAAGGAAGCGCGACGTTTACTCAACCCCAGGCACAACAGCAAGATAGCGACATTGGAGCGCGCCTTATTGTCCGTCGGGAGACGCCCGGCAATCGAGATCCAAGAAGCCGCTTGAGTCAGCTCTCAGCATCAACACGAGCGCAAGCGTCGTGACATGCAATATTTAGATACTATAATGTCTATATGGGTAATTAATGCGCCATATAAGACATCATAGTATCCAATTCAAACATGGGTCAGCTCTCCTTATACTCGGCCTCCGATGTGCAGCAAGCGTTATCCGCTTGGATCAAGGAGCGACGCAAGACCCTGAAGCTATCGCGCAACGCCCTTGCGATGTGCAGCACGGTACCAGCGCCGACCATCAAAAAATTTGAGACGACCGGACAGATCTCGCTGCGCCAATTCCTGCTGTTATGGCAATGCGTGGACGATCTCAGTCGCTTGCAGGGCCTGACCAATCCGGCGCCCAAGGCACCCACCAGCATCGAAGAGGTGTTGGGGCAATGAACCCCGCGCGCATCAACCGGTTGGACGTTTGGCGCACCCTGAGCGATGGCACCCGTCACCAGGTCGGCGTCCTGGCGCAGAATCGTCAGGGGGTCTTTTTCCAGTATGCGCGGGATTACCTGGCGCGATTTGCAAATCTCTCGCCCTTTTCCCTGAGCTTCGATGAGGTGCTGCAGGCAGCGCCGCAAACACCGCATGCAGGGCTGCATGGCGTGTTCGCCGATTCGTTACCCGACGGCTGGGGATTGTTGCTGATGGATCGGGTGTTCCGTCAGGCGGGCATCCCCCCGGCCCAGGTCAGCGCGCTGGATCGACTGGCCTTTGTCGCCGATCGCGGCCTCGGGGCCTTGTCTTACGAACCGGCCTCGTCGCTGCAACCCGCTGTCACAGACTCGCGTATCAATCTCGGCGAGCTCGGGTGTCAGGCACAAGCCCTGTTCGATGGACAAACCACCGAGGTGTTGGCCGAGTTGGTCAGGGTCGGCAGTTCGGGTGGCGCCAGACCCAAGGCACAACTGTATCTGTCGGATGCCGACGGCGACAGCTGCAGCACCACACCCGGCGTTGGCCGCAGGGCCTTTCTGGTGAAGTTCACCTCCAGCAGCCTACCGATTG
>NZ_JAYESN010000438.1:0-1813 GCF_034860625.1 Lamprobacter sp. | reverse complement strand
GGCTTCGTCGATGGGGTGCTCGATCGGCTGATCTTCGACGGTGAGGCGCTCAGCGACCTGTTCGCGCCGCTGGAACTGGGCTGGAAGGCGCGCGGTCAGGCCGAGACGGCCCTGATGGCGGAACTGGTGCCGGTGCTCAAGAAGCAGGCCGGTGGGCGGGAGATTTCAGGACTGGCGGCGTATGAATAGAGATGAGTGGCACTCAGTCGAGGTTTTCGCATGAATCTGGCGGAGGGAGTCTACCAAACGGTTAAACCACTCCCTGAACCACTGGTTCAAGAGGTGCTCGATTTTGCCCGCTTTTTACAGCAGCGTGAAGAATCGCTAACCTGGCAGAATCTTATGCAGGCACAAGCCACTGCGCTTGTGAACTGGGATAACGCTGAAGATGAGGTGTGGAACGATGTGCCGCCCATTTGACGTGGTGTTGCTGCCTTTTCCCTTCAGTCGGGGGTTTTTACCCAAGAGAAGCTTTGTTCGTCCTGACAAGTTTGTGACCTGCGAGCGGGAAATTTCTGGACTTGCGGCGTATGAATACGAAACTGAAGGCAGCACCATCATGAGTGCCGTGACCCTACAACAAAATAGTGACAGTGTTTATCCAGCGCGACAACGACAGCGAAGAGTGTTTACCGATGATGATTTGCGATCCGCAACAGTTCTCCGAACAGATGAGCCAACTGCCCCCTTCTCGGCAAGCTGAGGTTCTTGATTTTATTCAGTTCCTCCTGGAGAAAGAGGAGCGCGCACTGCAATTTTCCGTCGCCACCTCACAGCTTTCCGAAGCGTCTTTGAATCAGGTCTGGGCGAACGAAGAAGATGCCGCCTATGATCAACTTTGAGGCTGGAGATGTGGTGCTGGTGCCATTCCCTTTCACCGATCTGATCGGGCTCAAAAAGCGACCGTCGGTTGTTGTCAGCTCTGCGGCTTATCAACAACGGCGACGCGATGCCATATTGATGGCGATCACCAGCCGTGTCCGTACTCCACTCGACTTCGCCGAAGCGGAGATCGTCCATTGGCAAGCGTCTGGATTATTAAAGCCCTCCCTGTTTAAGCCCTTGCTTTTCTCCCTGGAACAAAAACGCATCCTGAGAAGGATGGGCAGTTTGCAGCCGCATGATCGTGAAAACCTGCACGCAATACTGGGGCAGATTATTGGATGAGCGGGCACTAACGTTCAGGTATTGACAGCGTATGATCGACAGCAGGATGAACGAGCCGACGAGAGGATTGGTGCCGAGGTTGCGGTTTCCCGAGTTTCGGGAGGTGGGGGAGTGGGAGCAGAAACAACTCGTTAAGATCGGAGAAACCATCAACGGACTCAGCGGGAAGTCTGCGGATGATTTCGGTGAAGGGCAGCCCTTTGTCACGTATAAACAGGTTTTCGATTCCGCCTGGATTGATTTTGCAAAATGCGGGAAAGTCGATATTGCCCCCGATGAAAAGCAAAATGTCTTGCTAGTCGGGGATGTGCTTTTTACTACTTCATCTGAAACACCGGAAGAAGTGGGTTTTGCTTCTGTCGTGTTAAATCCTCCCCAGGAACTAACATATCTGAATAGTTTTTGTTTCGCCTTTAGACCAAATGGCTTGCTGACCCTTTTAGCCGCGTTTTCTTGCTACCTGTTTCGCAGCCCGATTTACCGCAAATCCGTGGTCAAGCTGGCTCAAGGTAGCACCCGATTTAACATATCGAAGCATGCTTTTCTGAAACTCAAATTGCCGATACCGAGTGAGAAAGAACAACAAAAAATCGCCGCTTGCCTCTCCTCCCTCGACGCCCTGATCGCCGCCCAGGCGGACAAACTC
>NZ_JAYESN010000437.1:0-1814 GCF_034860625.1 Lamprobacter sp. | reverse complement strand
CCGAGTTAACGTGGTCTGTCGCTCATATCCCGATTGCCCTGCCTGACCCGCTTGATGACCCATTTGACTTGAAAAAGCGCCAGGTTTGGCGCTAATTTATAGCCGATACGATCCAGGAGCCGACTATGGACACCATCTACGCCGATTACTCCATCAGCATGTCCGAATTCAAACGCAACCCGGCACAGGTTCTGCGCACCGCCGGTGAGAAGCCCGTGGCGGTGCTGAATCACAACCGCCCGGCCTTCTACATGATCACGCCAAAGCTCTACGAGGCCATGGTAGAAGAACTGGTCGACCGCGACCTGGTAGAACTGGTGCGTCACCGCCTGGCTAACGAAGACAATGCCATCGAGGTCGACATTGACGCTATCTGACATCGATCAGAAAGCGCCTAATCGGTACCGGCTCAAGTTTGTGCCGCAAGCACTGGCCGAATGGGAGGCGCTCGATGGCAGTGTCAAGGAACCATTTCGCAAAGCGCTCAAAAAACGTCTGGAGCAGCCGCACGTTCCAGGTTCAGAGTTACATGGCAACTTACAGGGCTGCTACAAGATTAAGCTGCGCAAACAAGGCTGGCGTCTCGTCTATCGCGTGAAGGATGATGTACTGATCGTCATGGTGATGGCGGTGGCCAAACGCGAAGACAGCGTGGCTTATCGGCTTGCCGTCGAACGCCTAGCCCCGGATCAGCTCTGACTATCTTCCGAAAAATCTATTCCTTGAACCGCATCATGGGAAATGCACACTCATCGCGTTGCGGATCAACATCCAACGCATAGTCGGCGACACCAATGACCCACAGCCCCATCACACCCAGCGCAGCAATCTCCGCAGGGGCGAAGCCTTCGGTCAGCGGCTGAACGAACGCCGGGTGGCTGAACAGTTCCTTGTCGCCGGTGTCGTGGTGCTTGGCCATGTGGGCGCGGACTTCAGTAGAAGATGGTCTCGGGCGTTTCGGCGTCTTTGGCCCAAATCTGGGCCATGACCACCAGGAACTCGGGGAAGTCTTGCTCCAGCGCTTCTTTCCAGGGGCTGTCGTAGTCGGGTTTGTCGCTGGTGTCGGTGGCTTGGGTCTCGGCTGTCATGGGGAGAGTCTATCCGATGCGGCGGTTTGGGTGGGAGGGGCTCTGGCTTCACCCCTCGGGCTGTTCGGTAGACTCTCCCTGGATTTCGCGTATTCTCCGCCGCTTTTTGCCGATCGGAGGAATCACGATGACGTGGTGGATACTCCTGCTGGCCTTTGCCAGCGGAGTAATTGTGGGGTTGTTCAGCCAGGGTCAGTGCCGCAGGGCCTGCCGACGGTCACGGACTGGTACTGGGCGCTGTGGCGCGCCCTAGGGCGGGGCTGTGGCCGGTTGATGACGGGGCGCTCTGTGCGCTAGCGCGTTGATCAAACCCCGGGGTGCTTTGCATTCCGGGGTTTTTTATGCGTGCGGTATGTGTTGTGTCAGTGTGCGACCAGCCGCTTCCCCTCCGCCGTCGTGACCTGCAGCGGCCAAGCTGGATCACCCTCTAGTATTGATGGCGTTGACCTTGCTGCCTTGCTACCACATGGACCGCGCCGCGCTCGCCCTCGGCGGCGACCAGCGTAAGTGCTTCATCAGCCACAACCCGGAGGCTTGGGCGCTGGCGGGTTGATGTGGGCGCACGGCCCGCGCTTCAGTGGAAGATGGTCTCGGGCGTCTCGGCGGTGAGGATGCGTTTCGACCATTGCAGGAGTTCTTCAGGTTTGGCTGCCGAGATGCGCTCGCGGTGCGCGTCGAGTGAATCCGAGCCGAATTTCTCTTGCAACAGAGTCATCAAGATCATGG
>NZ_JAYESN010000436.1:0-1823 GCF_034860625.1 Lamprobacter sp. | reverse complement strand
CGCGACCTCAAAGGCTGAGGCCGGCGGCGAGGTTGCGAGGAGCCCGATCGCAAGCCCAAGCGCCAACACCAAGGTCAATCCCGCCCCGACCCGGGAGCGGTCACCCGGGACTGAGCACGGCGCGTCGTGGAAGCGGAGTCTGATCATGGCGCCATGATCCGACCCGACCAAGATTTCGGCGACAGCGAAAGGGTGGCGTTTTCACCCCTCTTTCCTGACCTGCCCCCGCACAAGGGCAAATGCTGCCGTTTTTCCGCATCTTTCCCTGCTGCGCCGACCGAGTGCCCGCCAGACAATGGCCTTGCGGCTCTGCGCGTCTCACATCAGCCCGCCTGAGCGGTGACGGGGATCGCAGACACCGAGCTGCCAGCGCACGCGCCTGCGCTTGAGCACGGCAGGAGCTGTGGATGGATTTCGGTCCGTGGCCTCTTCAGCCACGACCAGACGAGACCGACGACGCCATGAGTCTCGACCCTCAGGGGTCTGCAAACGCGTCCATTGATTCACCCGTCGCCACTGTGGCGACGCTCAGCATCCACCCCGCGAGTGCCGCGCCTCGACACGCCGGCGCGGCCTCCCACCGTCCAGGAGAGCCCCGATGCCCGTGCATCCATCCCCATCCAGCACACGCCATCCACTGATGCGCCTCCAACGCCGTCTCGTGAGGCGCCTGAAGGTGCGGTTCTGGCAACTGCGCGATCGTCTGCAGCCAGCGGCCATCGAGCCCTGGCCAGACGATGACCAGGCCTACGCCGAGTTCGAGGCGCCGAGCTATGAACGTCGGCGCCAACGCGATCAAGCCTGAGTCAACGCCCACACCCGGTTGGCGGCCACGTTGTCGCCGTCCCTTTCATCACCAGGAGCGCCATCCATGCTCAACAAGGTCCAACTGATCGGTCACCTCGGCCGTGATCCCGAACAACGCCAGACCAAGGACGGCAGCGCCGTCACCACGCTCTCGTTGGCCACCAGCGAGCGCTGGAAAGACTCCGCCGGCCAGCGCCAGGAGCGCACCGAATGGCACCGCATCGTGCTGTTCAAGCGCAGCGCGGAGGTCGCCGGCCAGTACCTGACCAAGGGCTCGCGGGTGTATCTCGAAGGCCGTCTGCAGACCCGCCAATGGCAGGATCAGGCCGGCCAGGAGCGCAGCACCACCGAGATCATCGCCGAGCGCATGACCATGCTCGGCAACAAAGGTGCCACTAACGGCGCCGCCTCCGGTTCAGCGCCAAGCGATGCCGCGCCCTTCGACGATGAACTGCCGTTCTGAGCACCGCTCGACCTCGGTCTGGGCGCGCTGCGAGCTGCGCGCCATGGCCCGCGCCCTGCGCAAGCGTGCGCGGATGATGCGCCGCTGCCGTCTGCGCTGCCTGGATCACGATCGACGCCACGCCGAACGCCTGGAGCAGCGAGCGCAGCGCCTTGAGCGTCTGACCCGCTGAGCCAACACATCCACGCCACCCTACTCACCCACGCCGGGCATCGGTCCCCTGCGGGGCCGGTCCCGGCCTGTCGCATCCTGGAGGACCCTGATGAAGTCGACGCACACCACGATGGCCAAGGCGGATCAACCACGCATCCCGATGCCGGCACTTGATCCGGCCCTGAATCTGACCCCCAGCACCTGGAAGGTGCTGACCGAGTCGATCTTCCCCTCGGCCAAGACCGCTGAAGGGATTCTGCTCGCGGTGCACTATTGTGCGGCGCGCAATCTGGACATCATGAAGCGCCCGGTGCACGTCGTGCCAATGTACTCCAAGGCCCAGGGCCGGGAGATCGAGACGGTCTGGCCTGGCATCGCTGAGCTGCAGACTACAGCCGCA
>NZ_JAYESN010000435.1:0-1824 GCF_034860625.1 Lamprobacter sp. | reverse complement strand
GTTGTTACTGCCCTGCCCGTCCGGGCTGGTTTCCAACGGACCGACGATGACACTGCCGGTGACCGACATCAGCGCCTCGAGCAGGGCGTCATCGCCGCTACCGAACCAGCTGGCCACGCCTTCGGTCTTCAAGGCACGCCAGACCAGATTGCCTTGCAAGACGGTCCTCGCGTAGTCGGGATCAGCGCGCTGGACCTGGGCGATGGGGTCCTCACCTGTCACCGAGGACCAGCTCTCAAAGACATCACCAAGTCCCCGGACCAACGAGGCCTCGGAGTGCTTGATCTTATGCTGGGTATCGAAGGCATCGACCACATCGTTGACCACGCCCTGCCCCAGTTGGCAGGAGTTGGCGAACAGGCTGTTCAGGGCCTGGATCTTCTTCTGCAGCGAGTCCATCACCTGGCCGCAGTTCTGACACATCGAATCCAGGGCCAGCTTGAAGGCGTAGGTCGCGGCATTTGACGCAATGGAGCGGAACAGCTGGGTCAGCTGGTCGCGGGAGATAAACGAGAAGCTGCCGGCGAACAGATCGATACCGCCACAGCCGGCCTCGAAGCTCGGTGGTACGACGTTGACCAGGTTGGTGTTCATCAGCCGATTGCGCGCCACCACCGAGCCACCGGCGAGCACCCCACGGCGCTGGCCCAGATGGGCGGTCGGATCGGTGACATTGACCAGGCTGTTGAACATCGTATCGAGCTCGTCGGCCAGATCGGCCTGGGCCGGGACCGGGACGCTCAAGACCAGGATGGTGAACAACGAGGAGACGAGCAGCGGGGCAGCGCGCATTAGGGGGTTCCAGGAGTCGGAGTCAGAGGCGGAAGCGATGGCAGGGCGGCGCGTGAGCGCAGCAGATCAAGCAGCTGATCGGGGTCGTCGATCCGTTCAGCCTCATTGAGCGGCGTGCCGTCGAGGCGCAGGTCGGTGACCCGTGCACGGGTGCGTTCACGCCAGTGCTCAGGAATCCAGCCGGCCTCGGTAGCGGCATTCACCAGGCGCTCCTGCAGTTCGGCGAGTGAGAGCACGCCCTGGGCGATCAGGACCACCCCATCGGGTGGGCGAACCAGGAACAGCGCCGGTGTTGACACGACGCCGAGGGTTTTAGCTTGGCCGGCATCGGTGACGAAGCTTGGGAAGAAGCCGCCTGGCAAGGGTCTGCCATCGAGCGCGATGACCATGCTCGGCAACAAAGGCAGCACCAACGGCGCCGCCTCCGGTTCAGCGCCTCACGACGCGGCACCCTTCGACGATGAACTGCCGTTCTGAACGCCGCTCAGCGTCGGTCTGGGCACGCTGCGAGCTGCGCGCCATGGCCCGCGCCCTGCGCAAGCGTGCGCGGATGATGCGCCGCTGCCGTCTGCGCGGTCTGGATCAGAATCGACGCCATGCCGAACGCCTGGAGCAACGCGCACAGCGCCTTGAGCGTCTGACCCGCTGAGCCCGAACCCGCACCCCTAACCCACTCACCCACGCCGGGCATCGGTCCCCTGCGGGGGCCGGTCCCGGCCCGTCGCACACCGGAGGACCCTGATGACGTCAAAGCACGCCCCGATGGCCACAGCGGATCAACCGCGCATCCCCATGCCGGTGCTCGATCCGGCGCTGAATCTCACCCCCAGCACCTGGAAGGTGCTGAGCGAGTCGATCTTCCCCTCGGCCAAGACCGCTGAAGGGATTCTGCTCGCGGTGCACTACTGCGCCGCGCGCAATCTGGACGTCATGAAGCGCCCGGTGCATGTGGTGCCGATGTACTCCAAGGCCCAGGGCCGGGAGATCGAGACGGTCTGGCCCGGCATCGCCGAGTTGCAGACCACGGCAGCG
>NZ_JAYESN010000434.1:0-1825 GCF_034860625.1 Lamprobacter sp. | reverse complement strand
ATGGCGATTCGCTGAAAGGGCGTCGGTGGCAAAGCGGTATGGTACGCAATGATATCGACCGGTAGCGCCAGGGTCTGTTCCAACGCGCTCTTGATCCTTGCGCGCTGAAGGAGCCCGATGGGCTGGCTCGATTGAAGGAGCAGATCGATATCACCCCCCTTTCGGTCATCGAGCAATCTCGAACCGAAAAGAATCGTGCGGGTATCCTGCCCGCCGATCTGTTCGACGGTTTGCTTGATGATGTCGATTTGCTTTGGTGTTAGCCGCATTTTATCCGCTGACTGCCGCCAAAAACCCCGCCAATTTCCCAACCGCAATCTCACTGGTCCGTGCCACCGCATCCGCCGTATTGGACGCATGATGCGACCCAAACACGCAGCTTGAGGGCCTACGCATCGACGCAGACAACTGTTATCTCGCGAAACTCGAATGCAAAATCCCCAGTGACCGGGACAACGGCCAGTTTTTTTTCGCAATGGTCAACGAACAACCAAGCGGTTCGATAAAGATTCGGACACATCGTATGCAGAGTATTAAAATGCTCGGCGATCGCCACATAGTCGATCTCGTAGCGATGTGCGGCGAGATTGCGTACAGTGCGCAAGGCTTGCCATGTCTCAATGGAGTCCAATACCGCCACTTTCTCATAATAGGCCAGCACCTTCAAAAAGCTCTCCGTACTCTCACCCAGTAGCACAGCGGCATGGCGCATCGCTGCCCCCAGGGTGTCTTGCAGTTTCGCGAAACGCTCGTTGAACGCCGCCAGCGCCTCAAACAGCATGGTCTCTTTTTTTCGCGCCTGTAGCGATGATCCTTCGAGTGGCCAATCAATCCGCAAGCCGGCGGCATGCAGAAAATCAACCACTATGGACTGTAAGTCCATAGTATGTATTACGACTGAAAGTCGTGATTTCGGTTAAAACCGACTGAAAGTAGACACTGACTGAAGTCAGTTAAATCCTGACTCAAAGTCATTCTACAGTAAACCCATCATCCTGATGATTTGGATGATCTTCGTGACGCTTCAAATATTCTCGGATCATCTCGTCGGTAACATGCCCCGAACTAAACGCAGCATAACCAATACCCCAAAAATGCTTACCCCAATAGCGCTTTCCAAGTTGCGGAAATTCTTCCTGAAGTTTACGTGAGCTACGTCCCTTGAACCACTTGACGAGATCACTCACCGAGTATTTCGGCGGGTACGATATATACAGATGCACATGATCCTTGCTGACAGCACCACTGATAATCTGAATGTCGTTCTGCGCGCACACTTGACGGATAATTTCCCGTGTTCGGTATCCCACCTCTTTCGTTAGCACCTCATAGCGATATTTGGTAACCCAAATCAGGTGGACTTTCAAGTCATGAACTGTATGCGACGATTTTCGATAAGACCTCATAAATGAGAGTTTACTAAAAGTCTTGCACTAAAGTGCATAGTTTTTACTAAACGGTTGGGACAATAAAAAATTATTTTATATGATCTTCGCTCCTTCCGGATCGAGAATTCGCCGGATGCTACCACCACGCTGTGTTGCTGAGATTGCTCCGAAACAGATGCTCAGCGATGGTGAGCGGCTCGAGCTGCAGCTCGCTGGAGGCAGTTATAGCACCTACGTGCAGACCCTGGATGCTGGTTATCGGAAGGGACCCTTCGATGCCTACCTGAGTCAGGGCTATCGGCGTTCCAACGGCGCGCGGGATCGCGCCGACGGGCGTTTGAGCGATGTCTATGGCCGAGTCGGCTATGCGCTCGACAGCCACTGGGATCTGTCCTTGATGGCGTTACATACCGATAACCGTCAGCGATCCGGGTGAG
>NZ_JAYESN010000433.1:0-1829 GCF_034860625.1 Lamprobacter sp. | reverse complement strand
CGGGTGAGTCAGCACGAGGTGACGAAACCCATCAGGTGCAGGGGATAGGGTAAATGCGGCGGTTGTGCGCTGAAAGTTCATGTTCTTATCCGGGGAGATCTGTCTCGCGAGCGGTTCGTGCGCCTATGGGAGTCGAACTGAGGCCCAGTCCGAAAGGGCTGGAATCGCCATCGAACCCTAAGGGTGCAGTGGTCGCCATGGGAGTCGGACTGAGGGCCAGTGCGAAAGCACTGGAATCGCCACCGGACCCTACCGTGACTCGGACAGCGCGTCTTGCGGCAACGCTCGGCGTGACGGGACAGAAGTCAGCAGAGGCCATAGTAGCCGAACGAGCGTGGAGCGCTCGCCCGACGAAGGGCCGAACATGAGAAGCCAAGGCGGAGCCGTGGATTGCTCGCACGCGTCGTTGAACCCGCCGGGGGAGATGCGTTGCGGCGTGATGCCACGCAGCCAGCCTTGCACGACGACGACCTGATGGAGCGGGTGCTGGAGAGCGAGAACATGCGACAGGCATGGAGGCGCGTGAAGTCCAACCAGGGTGCGCCCGGGATCGATGGGATGCGCATCGAGGACTTTCCCGAGTTCGCACGCTCGAACTTGCCGGCGATCCGCCAAGCCCTGCGTGATGGCACCTACCGGCCACAGCCGGTCAGACGGGTGACGATTCCCAAGCCGAACGGGGGCGAGCGACTGCTCGGCATCCCGACGGTGATGGACCGCGTCATCCAACAAGCCATTGCGCAAGTCCTGGGGCCGATCTTCGATCCAGGGTTCTCGGATGCGAGTTCCGGCTTTCGACCAGGACGCTCTGCCCATGGAGCCTTGAGGCGGGTACAAGCCCATATCGGTGACGGCTACCGCGTCGCGGTCGATCTGGATTTGGCGAAATTTTTCGACACGGTCCAGCACGACGTCCTGATGGCCCGCGTGGGTCGGAAGGTGCGCGACAAGCGGCTGCTGGCATTGATCGGTCACTACCTGCGGGCGGGTGTCTTGGTTGGAGGAACCCTTGAAGCAACGGAGATGGGCACGCCGCAAGGCGGACCGCTGTCGCCGTTGCTGGCCAATATCCTCTTGGATGACCTGGACAAGGAGTTGGAGAGTCGGGGGCACCGGTTCGTGCGCTACGCGGACGACCTGCTGATCCTCGTGCGTAGCCACCGCGCCGGTGAGCGGGTCATGGCGAGCGTGTCTCGCTCTCTGACCAGAACGCTCAAGCTGGTGGTCAACACGCACAAGTGGTCAACACGCACAAGAGCCGTGTGGTTAAGACCGACGACTGCGAGTTCCTGGGATTCACGTTCCGGGGCAAGAAGCTGCGTTGGTCCGAACGCGCCTACCAAGACTTCCGCCACCGGCTGCGCAAGCTGACCGGACGGAGTTGGGGCGTGTCGATGGCGTACCGGCTCAAGAAACTCTCCGAGTACGTCCGTGGTTGGATGGGCTACTTCGGCATCTCGGACGACTACCGGCCGATTCCCGAGTTGGACCACTGGCTGCGGCGGCGCATCCGCATGTGCTACTGGAAACAGTGGCGCGGGGTGCGCAATCGCATTCGCCACCTGCTGGCCCTGGGAACACGGGCACGGACCGCGATCTGGACGGGCATGAGCTCCAAGAGCTACTGGCACCTGTCCCGCTCGCTGGGCACGCAAACCGGGATGACCAATGACTGGCTGAAAGGCCAGGGCTTGATTAGCATTCGCGATCAGTGGATGAAAGCGCATGGCTATGCCTGAAGTCCTCGTGTGCTCCCTTCTTGTGAACCGCCTAGTGCGGACCCGCATGCTAGGTGGTGTGGGGAGGGCGGGCTAAACACCCGCCCTTAC
>NZ_JAYESN010000432.1:0-1886 GCF_034860625.1 Lamprobacter sp. | reverse complement strand
CCTGATCGCTGCACAGGGACTGGATGGACTGTACTCCGCCACGCTGTTTCACTACGGTGACGCCGTGCTGCCACTCCTGCGTGAAGGGCTAGAGCTGGGTCGCAGTTTTGTGCAGCCGCGCTATCAGACCCGTCACAGTCTGGACTACCTGTGGTGGGGTATAGGCGCCTATCTGCGGCGCAACCCGCACCACCGTTATCTGTTCGGTCCCGCATCCATCAGCCAGTTCTACGGCACCGAGGCCACCGCTCGCCTGGTACATTATTTTGGCACCCACTTCGGCGGCACCCACTTCAATGGTGCTCAGCTGGATGTGCGCCCGCGCAACCCTTTTGTGATCCCCAACGAAATACAGCAGAAACTCAGTGCAGAGTTCAGCGGCTGCGACGCGCAGGAGGACTTCAAAGCCCTGCGCGAAGCACTGGCGGCACGCGGTCTGCCGGTACCGACCCTGTACAAGCACTACTCGCAGGCGACCTCGCCCGATGGGGTGTGCTTCTGTGCCTTCAATGTGGATCCGCATTTCGGCGACTGTGTGGACAGCTTCGTGATCGCCGATCTGCACAAGCTGACCCCGCGCAAGCGGCAGAGATACCTGTCCGGGCAGTGAGCCGGGTTGCCGTGGAGCGCTGTGTGGCGCTCCGCACATTGCGCATGCGCCCCAGCCTTATGCGTTTGCGAACTAACCCGTAACATTCTTGTAACAAAGGGATAGTCGACAGACCGCTCAGCCTCTGCCTATGATCAAACAGGGTGCCTGCTGGCGCCCTGTCCAACCACCTGCTGCCCCCCGAGCGGACCGAGGATCCGGCGCCAGACAAGCAGGCAGCACAACGCTCTTGATCAATCAGCTAGAGGCGATTTCATGAAAAGACACAAGCGCGACATGGCGAGCAGAGCATTTGACCGTGGTTATCAGGCCGGCGTCTCCGGCCGCAGCAGTGACATTTGTCCACACGAAAACGAACAGCAACGCATCAACTGGTTGTCGGGCTGGCGCGAGGGCCGGGTCGACCAATGGGACGGGCTGACCGGGGTGTCAGGCGTACACCGACTACCGGTGGTCTAGACCACCAACAAGGCCGCGGCCGCGCGGCCTGAACGGTGGTACCAACCCGCGTTTGTGCCACCGTTCACACTTCAGGGCCTCGATCGGGCGACGCATCACAGCTTCCTTCATACTGATTCATCAACCGCTGAAAGCGTGCCGGTGATGAGTCGCTCCAAGTCGACCAATTCCAATAACGAAACCGCTGGGCAGACCCGTGCCGAAGCCGCTCTTGCACAGCGGCTGGCAGAACAGAACGCCCTGCACGCCATACATATGCTCACGCTGGCTAATCACGATTTCGCAGCGCTGGCCAGCGGCGGGCGGGCGCAGGCCGTAGAGCAGTCGGAGCTCGATACCCTGCTGACCCAAAGTGTAGAGCACATCTACAGCGCCCTGCGTGCCATTACCGGCGCCCGCATTCTGTTGCAGGTAGACGCCAGTCGGCATGAGCGCGGGCGGAGCGGCAGTCACCAGCCACTGATGTCCTCGCCTATACGGGTCATGGATGCGGTGCGGGGGGCGCTGGAATTGCACGGCGATGGCTACAGCGATCTGATCAGCGAGGATGGGGTACGCAGCTTTCTGGATGCCATCAGTGCAGCCATAGGCACCTGGATAGAGCGCCGCGAGGGGATCGCGCGACTGGTGGTACACGAGCAGGCGATTGCCAGCACACAGGACCAGCTTGCCGTAATCGACCGGCAGCTACAGCTGATGGTGGCCAATCAGGCCTATGCCGAGCACGTGGGCGTGCCGCTCTCCGAACTGAGGGGGCGTCAGCTGTTGAGCCTGCTGCGCGACCCGGATGAAGCCCGCGAAACGCACGAGCATGTGC
>NZ_JAYESN010000431.1:0-1888 GCF_034860625.1 Lamprobacter sp. | reverse complement strand
GACGCAACCACCCCACTCGGAGCCTCTCCATGACCGCTGCCGCATTCCGCCCGCCACCCGGCGGCCTCCTCCTGCTGTTACTGCCGTTGCTCCTGCTTGGCCTGCACTACGGCTACGAGGCCTACATCGCCGACGCCTGCCTCGAGCGCGGTGGCTCCTTCGATTACGAGAGCTGGAGTTGCTCGGTCAGCGCCCAGTTTGACGCCGCACGCCCCTATCTGCACCGGCATTGGGGCAAGGCTGTCGTAGCGCTGAGCTTCTCGCTCAGTGGGCTGATCGTTTTAGGGTTGAGCTGGCTACGGCATCGTCGGCATTGATGATGGATCACGCCAGAAAACAGTGTTGTCGCTACCTGAAACAGCTTATGGGGAGTCGTGGCGAGCCACCTCTTCCTCCATGGCGCTCTACGAAAACGCGGGTTCTAAACCGCAACTGCTCGACGAAGGAGTCAATCCATGACCGATACCCAAGCGCCGGCTGTCCCGTGCGAACGCGACACCGATCTGGTCAATGCCGAAATCGCCCTGCAGCGCGCCGCGCTACGCGCCCGCGAGAAGGCGTGGCGCCACGGCTTACCGGTGGTCTATTCCGAGGACGGGGTCATCAAGTACGAGTATCCGCCAACGACGAATGAATCGAGCGACGAGCATGCTTCGACATAAAGGCGGTCTCACCATTCCAGCATCGGAGGATGTGGCGGGGATTTGCGAGGACAAGGACGGTGCCACGCTCGCTGAACGGTTCCGGGATCTGTTCAAGGACACTCAGGCGTTGCCGCGAGCCGCGATGCTTGCGGATGTCGAGATCGCCGCGCAGATCGATGCCGTGCGCAATGGGCGACTTGCTCAGGTTCCGGGAACGTCACGATGCACCCCCTGATCGCCACTCAGCACTCCGCTATCGCCAACATCTGCCGGCGCTACCAGGTACGACGCCTGGAGGTCTTCGGCTCCGCCGCGCGCGGCACGGATTTTGATCCCGAGCGCAGCGATGCCGACTTCCTGGTGGAGTTCGCGCCGGATGCCGAGGCCGATCTGGGTGGCTGGTTCAGCGTCCGAACCGAGTTGGAACGCCTGCTTGGGCGTGGCGTCGATCTGGTGGAATACCCGGCTGTACGCAACCCCTACGTGCGCGCCGACATCGAACGGACCCGGGAGCTGGTCTATGCCACGTGACCCGCGCGCCTATCTGTGGGATGTCCGCGAGGCTGTCGCGGACATTCAGGGTTTCGTCGCCGGTCTGGATCTGTCGGCCTATGTCGCAAGCGGCCTGGTGCATTCCGCCGTGGAGCGCAAATTCGAGATCATCGGCGAGGCGCTCAACCAGCTCGCGAAGCTCGATCCCGTGCTCGCCGAGCGCGTGCCACGTCTGCCCGAGATCGTTGCCTTTCGCAACCAGTTGATCCACGGTTATGCGGCGATTGCGCATGAACGGGTGTGGGCGACGATCCAGACGGCTCTGCCAACCTTGGCTGAGACAGTACAGGCCCTTTTAACGGAGTTGGGCGAGGAATGAACAGCAAAGACCGATCTTCCCACGACGACGCCAAGGGCCAGTTCCTCGTCTACGAGGCCGAGGACGGGCGGGTCAAACTGGAGGTCCGCCTAGAGAACGAGACGGTTTGGCTGACCCAAGCCGATATGGCACGGCTGTTTCAGTGTTCCGCCGACAACATTTCGCTGCACCTGAAGAATATCTATGACGAGGGCGAGCTCAGACTGAAAGCAACGACCGAGGATTTCTCGGTAGTTCGTCAGGAGGAGCCTCGCCGGGTTCGGCGAACCCTGACCTTTTACAACCTCGACGCCATCATCTCGGTCGGCTACCGAGTGAAGAGCCATGTGGCGACCCGCTTCCTGATCTAGGCCACCCAGCCTCCGAAGGAACC
>NZ_JAYESN010000430.1:0-1897 GCF_034860625.1 Lamprobacter sp. | reverse complement strand
ACGAGGGACGCGCCACTGGCGATCCCGACATCGTGTTCTACAACCAGCCCCGGCATCCCTCCGGCATGGCGCAGTTCAGCGCACCCAAGGACGTGAAAGGCCATAAGGAGCATGCCATTGATTTCGACTTCTCGCGTGCACCGAAGCATCTGACCCGGATTGCCATCACCCTGACCGAGGACTCAGGCGCTGATTTCAGCAAGGTGCCGGGATTACAGGCGACGGTGCAGACCGCCGCCGGCGAGATTCAGCTCTCACCGGGAACCTTCAGCACCGAGAAAGGCATCATCGTCGCCGAGCTGTATCTGCGCCAGGGTGCGGCCAAGGTCCGCGCGATCTGGCAGGGATACGCCTCGGGACTGGCGGGCCTCTGTGAGGCCTACGGCATCGAGGTCGGCGATGCGCCGGCGCCACCACCTGCCGCGCCGCCACCACCTGCGATAAACCTGCGCAAGGTGAGTGGCAGCATCAATCTGAGCAAGGGTGACACCTCGGTCATCATCGAGAAAACCGAGTGCATCCTAGCAACGGTGTCTTGGACATCCGGCACCGATTACGATGTCTATGCACTGGTGCAAACCAAGGAGGGTCGGGAGGTGCATGTGGCCGCGTTTTCCGCCCAAGGCGTCCCCGTCCTCATGAACTATGACAACGGCGCGGTTCGGCATCTCGGGGATGTGGGCCGGGATGATCAAGCAACGAAAACGGAAACCATCGAGATTCGACTCAACGACAACATCGCTGCGGTCGTGCCGGTGGTCTACTCCGCGCAGTCAAACGGAACCGGGTCTTTTCACCGCTATCAGGTGTCGATGCGCATTGATAACCAACAGGGAACGGATGTGACGATCCCGGCCAAGCACGCCAACAACAACGACCAGATTTATACCTGTGTGCCTGGTGTGATCCGCAATACGGCGCAGGGTGTGGTCATTGAGGCGCTTGAGCTCTACAGCAAACCGCGCTCCGAGAACCGCCCCAAGTTGATCTTGAAAAAGGATGGCAGCATCCAGGTCAAGATGGATGCCGGCCCCAAAAACGACTACAAGTAAACAGGACCAACGATGGTGATCGACCTTGAACAGCGTCTCGAGCACGACGCTTCACCGCATCTGGCCGCAACCTGGCAATGGTCAGGGATCGGGCGTTGGATGAGCGGGGGTTGATTTGCGGTCAGAGGACTAGCGCCGAGCTGTACGCCCTACTGGGCACGCGCGGTCTGATCAGCCGCCACGCTCGGCGCTCATCCCCGCATCCACCCGCTCACGCAGTTCCTTGCCCGGCCTGAAGTACACCCGATGGCGTGCCGGCAGCGTCACCGACTCCCCGGTCTTCGGATTGCGTCCCACTCGCGGTGCATAGCGGCGCAGCTCGAAGCTGCCAAAGCCACGCACCTCGATGCGCTCACCGGCAGCGAGGGTATCGCACAGCAGCGTGAGTAACGACTTGACGGCGAGCTCGACATCCTCGGCGGTGAGCGATGAGGGCTGACGGGCGATAGCGGCGATGAGCTCGGAGCGGATCATGGACAAGGCGTGGGAAGACAGACAGGATAGGGCGGCATCATAGCGTAATCAGGACCCCATCGATCCGACAGCCCGGCTCGGGACGGGGCGCGGGATGCGCGGGTTCCGGGGCCGATCAGGAGGTGGCGAGATGACCACGCACAGCCTGCGCAACGATGTCGATGATCCAGCCGGCCTAGAGCAACTGATCCATCAAGCCTTTGCCGAGGCGGCCTTTGCGCCGAGTGACGATGCCCGCGCGCAAGCCTTCGTTGCCTCGCTCTCAACGCGGCTGCTGATGCAGGGCGATCTCCAGCTGGGCAATGCGATCGGCACCCTGATTGGTCTGCGCCGCTTGGAGGCGGATGAGCTCTAGCCCGCGATCTCGTTCG
>NZ_JAYESN010000429.1:0-1898 GCF_034860625.1 Lamprobacter sp. | reverse complement strand
CGCCCGGATGGAAGCAGCACCCCGCGCAAGCTCGACCTCTACCGCCGCGGCTGCTTTGTGCTTGAAGGCAAGGATACTGGCAAAGAAACCGGCAGCAATGCCTGGGATACCGCCATCGTCAAGGCACACAAACAGGCCGAAAACTACGTCCGCGCCCTGCCAGCCGAAGAAGGTCGCCCACCCTTTATCGTCGTGGTCGATGTTGGGCGCTCCCTGGTGCTCTTTTCCGAATTCACCTGCTCCGGCGGCAACTACATCCCCTTTCCTGACGCGCGCCAGTCTCGCATCGGGCTCGAGCAGTTGCGTGACCTTGAGATCATTGAGCGTCTGCGCGCGCTCTGGCTCAACCCGCACGGCCTCGACCCCAGCCGCTACGCCGGTCGCGTCACCCGCCAGATTGCCGAGGCGCTGGCCAATGTCGCCAAGTCACTGGAAGCCAACGGGCATGACGCCGAGCGCGTCGCCGGCTTCCTCACCCGCTGCCTGTTCACCCTGTTCGCCGAAGACACCGGGCTGATCCCCGAGGGCAGCTTCAGCCAACTGTTGGAGCGCTGCCGCGACAAACCCGCGAGCCTCGCGCCGCAGTTGCAGAGCCTGTGGCAAACCATGAACGTCGGCGGCTTCGCGCCCGCGCTCGGCGAAACCCTGCCCTGCTTCAATGGCGGACTCTTTGCCGAGTCGGACGCCATCGCGCTGAATCTGGCGCAGATCGAACTCCTGCAACAGGCCGCGCGCGCCGACTGGCGGCAGGTCGAGCCGGCCATCTTCGGCACCCTGCTCGAGCGCGCGCTCAACCCGCGCGAGCGTCACAAGCTCGGCGCCCATTACACCCCGCGCGCCTATGTCGAGCGCCTGGTCATGCCCACCGTGATCGACCCCTTACGCGCCGACTGGGAGGAGGTGCAAACCGCCGCGCAAAACTTCCAGCGCCAAGATAAGCCCAAGGAGGCCATCGCCGAGGTGCGCGACTTTCACGGTCAGCTCTGCCAGACGCGGGTGCTCGATCCCGCCTGTGGCAGCGGCAACTTTCTCTATGTCGCGCTCGAGCACATGAAGCGACTCGAAGGCGAGGTGCTGGAGGTGCTCGGTCGGCTGCAAAAGACCGCCAGCTTCGAGCTGGAGGGTCTCACCGTCAGCCCCAACCAATTCCTCGGCTTGGAGATCAACCCACGCGCCGCCCGCGTCGCCGAGATCGTGCTCTGGATCGGCTACCTGCAATGGCACTTCCGCACCTATGGCCATGTCAACCCGCCCGAGCCGGTGCTGCGCGACTTCCACAATATCCAATGCCGCGATGCGCTGATCGAGGCCGAGGCGCGCGAGCCGCTGCTGGATGACCAGGGCCAGCCGGTGAGCGTCTGGGATGGGTGCAGTACCAAGCCGAGCCCGATCACCGGCGAGCCGATCCCCGATGAGACGCAGCGGCTGCCGGTCTATCGCTATTTGGAGCCGCGCCGCGCCGACTGGCCGGAGGCCGATTTCATCGTCGGCAATCCGCCGTTCATCGGCGCCGCCAGCATGCGCCGTGCGCTTGGCGACGGCTATGTGGATGCGGTGCGCGGGGTCTACAGCGGCCTGGTGCCGGACTCGGCCGATTTCGTCATGTACTGGTGGCAGATCGCCGCCGAGAAGGTCCGCCAGGGCCAGGCGCGGCGGTTTGGCTTTATCACTACCAACAGCCTGCGCCAGACCTTCAACCGGCGGGTGCTGGAGCCGCATTTGAGCGACGCCAAGGCGCCACTGTCGCTGCTGTTCGCGGTGCCCAATCATCCCTGGATCAAGACCAGCGATGGCGCGCAGGTGCGGATTGCCATGACCGTTGGCGCTGCGGGCGATCAGCCGGGTCGGCTGTGCGAGGTCACAGCCGAGCGCTCGGGTGAGGAGGATGCGCGCGCGGT
>NZ_JAYESN010000428.1:0-1907 GCF_034860625.1 Lamprobacter sp. | reverse complement strand
ACCGCCAACAACTGGCCGCGCAACAGGCGCGCGCCGAGGTGCTACTGGCGCAGGCCGAGCAGGACCTGGCCGATACCCGCTTCGAGGCGCCCTATGCGCTGCGCCTATCCGAGGTCGAGGTCGAGTTGCATCAGTACATCGCGCCGGGCCAGCCATTATTCAGCGCCGATAGCCTGGCCGCCGCCGAGGTCGAGGCGCAGATCCCGCTCGGCATGCTGCGCCGTCTGCTCGGCAGCGTCGCGACTGCGCCCAACGCGCCCAATGCGCCAAATGCGCCCAACGCACCGATTCCCGCAGCCAGCGCATCGGCGCCTGGGACATCGAGATCCTGGTGCGCCAGACCAAGGACGACCGTAACGACCTCAATGACCTGGCCGATCAGACCATCCAGCTCGCCGATGGCCAGCGCGTGCCGCTCAGCGCGGTGGCGAGGGTCAGCGAGCAGCGCGACTGGGCGCGGATCACCCGTATCGATGGCCGTCGCACGCTGACGATCGCCGCCGATGTCGATGCCCGGCTGGCCAGCGGCCAGGCCATCGTCAGCGATCTGCGCGCGCGCTGGCTGGCGGATTTCCAGGCGCGGCATCCGAGGGTGGAGGTGCAGTTTGAGGGCCAGGTCGCCAATGCCGCCGAGACCGGGGGCTCGATCCGCCGGGGGCTATTGATCGGCCTGCTCGGGATCTTTGTGATCCTCTCGTTCCAGTTCCGTGGCTACGTCGAGCCGCTGATCGTGATGCTGACCATCCCGCTCGCCTTCATCGGGGCCATCTGGGGCCATGTGCTGATGGGCTATTACCTGTCGATGCCGTCGTTGATCGGCGCCGCCTCACTGGCTGGCATCGTGGTCAACAACGCCATCCTGCTGATCCAGTTCATCAACGCCAATCGCGCCCAGGGCATCTCCGCCGCAGCGGCCGCCGGCCAGGCCAGCCGCCAGCGGCTGCGCGCGATTCTGATCTCCTCGCTGACCACCATTGTCGGGCTGGCGCCGCTGCTGGCCGAGACCAGCACCCAGGCCGACTCGATCAAGCCACTGGTGATCTCGGTGGTGTTTGGGCTGCTCAGCGCGACGGTGCTGGTGCTATTGGTGATCCCAGCGCTCTATGTGCTCTTGGATGATCTGGGGTTGGCGCGGCCGAGAGCGGCTAGCCAGACAGACGTTTGCATCCAGGCATCCGTTCTATAGGATCATGGCGCCATCATCCTCCGGAGAGCGTTGGCATGATCGACAAACAGACGCTCGCGCCCGGTTCAACCGGCCGCCCAAGCGAGGTCTTCGTGGCCTTTTTCAAGCTCGGCCTGACCTCGTTCGGCGGTCCGATTGCGCACCTTGGCTACTTCCGCGATGAGTTGGTCCTGCGCCGGCGCTGGCTGAGCGACGCGGCCTATGCCGAGCTGGTCGCGCTCTGTCAGTTCCTGCCCGGGCCGGCGAGCAGCCAGGTCGGCTTCGCCCTCGGCTATCTGCGCGGCGGCATCAGTGGCGCGCTGCTCGCCTGGGTTGCCTTCACCCTGCCCTCGGCGCTGCTTCTGCTGGCCTTTGCGCTCGGCGCTGATGCCATGGGCGGCGCGCTGGGTCAAGACCTGCTTCGGGGGCTCAAGCTGGTCGCGGTGGCCATCGTCGCGCAGGCGGTCTGGGGCATGGCGCGCAGCCTGGCGCCCGACCGCGAGCGCGCGACCGTGGCCTTGACCGCAGTCCTGTTGGTCACCTTCGCGCCGAGCGCGCTGGGCCAGATCGCGGCGATTCTGGTCGGCGCCTTGGCCGGTCTGCGCTGGTGTCGAGCGCCCTCCCCGCCCGTTTCCCAGGCGCAGGCGCTGGCCGTGCCACTACCGCGTCGCGTCGGTGCCCTGCTGCTGGGGTTGTTCGCGCTGCTGTTGTTCGGACTGCCGCTGCTGGTCGCCGCCGGCGC
>NZ_JAYESN010000427.1:0-1912 GCF_034860625.1 Lamprobacter sp. | reverse complement strand
AGTGCATCGCGTAGGACAAGGGATATGGCGCAGTGGATTGTCAGCACGAAAGACAATCTCAACATGCCGTTCGCAATTGTCGATAAGGTAAACGCTAAGGTCTACGTATTTGACGCAGTCGGACAGTTTTATGGGGCCGCGCCCGTCCTGCTTGGGCACGCAAAAGGTGATCACTCCCCGCCGGGCATTGGTGATAAGCCTTTGTCGAGTATTCTGCCCGCAGAGCGTACGACGCCGGCTGGTCGCTTTGTTTCAGTCATTGGCCGCAATCACAAAGGCAAGGAAATACTCTGGCTTGACTACAAACAATCCCTATCCATGCATGCGGTCGTTAAGGGCTTAGCCCGAGACCGCCGAGCGGAACGCTTAGGCACTCCAACGCCGCTTGATAATCGTATTTCGTTCGGCTGTATCAATGTCCCAACGGATTTCTTCAAGGCTATGATACAAGGCAAGTTTACCGAGGCGGGCGGTGTTGTTTATATACTGCCGGAAACCAAGGGTTTTGGGTAATTTTCGGTTGGCAGGTCGGGCGGATCTCCCTCACCGATCGAGAACGCACGCAACTGCAGGCGTTGGTTCGTCAGCACAAAACGCCGCAACAGCTCGCCATCCGGGCGCGGATCATTCTTCAAGCCGACGCCGGGCGTGGCGTGAGCGAGACAGCTGCGGCCTTGCAGGTGAGTCGCTCACTGGTTCAACGCTGGCGCCGACGTTGGCGCGAGCGTGGCGATCAACGCCTGGAACAGCGGCTCTGCGATGAGCCGCGCCCGGGCACGCCAGCGACCTTCACTCCCGAGCAGATCTGCGCGTTGATCGCGCTGGCCTGCGAGACCCCGGTGCGCGAGGGGGTGACACTCACGCGCTGGACCTATCCGGACTTGGCCGCGGAGGCAATCGAGCGCGGGATCGTTGAGTGCATCTCTGCGCACTCCATCGGGCGTTTCCTGCGCGAGGTCGATCTCAAGCCCCATCGTGTTGAAGGGTGGATCAATACCCCACGCGACGGGGACTTCACCGAGCGCTGTCACGATGTCTGCGAGACCTACCGGCGCGCACCACAGCGCGCCGCCGAGGGCATCGAGACCTGCAGCATCGACGAGATGACCGGCGTGCAGGCCTTGGAGCGGGCCGCGCCGACCAAGCCCGTGCGCCCCGGGCGTGCCGAACGTCAGGAATTCGAGTACATCCGCCACGGCACGTTGACCCTGATCGCTACCTTCTGCGTGGTCACGGGAAAGGTCTTCCACCACATCGGCCCAACCCGCACGGCGGAGGATTTCGCCGCCTACCTCACCGCCCTGTTCGCCCAGCGCACGGCGGCAACACAGTGGCACCTGGTCATGGACAACCTCAACATCCATTGCTCCGAGGAGGTCGTGCGGCTCGTCGCCGAGGCGATCGGCTTCAGCGGTGATCTCGGCGTCAAGGGCCGCAGTGGCATCCTCGAATCGATGGCCACGCGCACCGCATTCCTTAGCGATCCGAGTCACCGTATCGTCTTCCACTTCACCCCCAAGCATGCCTCTTGGCTGAACCAGATCGAGATGTGGTTCTCCATCCTGGCGCGCAAAGTCCTACGCCGTGGCAACTTCACGTCGGTAGAGGATCTGGAGAAGCGTATCTGCGATTTCATCGACTTCTTCAACCGCACACTGGCCAAGCCGTTCCGCTGGACCTATGAAGGCAAACCTCTCGCAGCATGAATGAAACCTGCCTCAAGATTTTCACTCTGGACCACTAGCAGCCCAAGATCGTGGCCCTCATCGGGCCACCATACGAATGGCCGATGGCGATGGCGGAGTATCATCCATCGGGCTCCTTCAGGAATCGTTGCGTGAATTTTCTGACAACCGCACACAGCCAAAATCAATCACTATGGACTGTAAGTCCATAGTATGGGTTGCGGACT
>NZ_JAYESN010000426.1:0-1913 GCF_034860625.1 Lamprobacter sp. | reverse complement strand
GTTTCTTGCTGCGCCAGATGGAGCGCAAATTCGGCCCGACCGATGCCCATCTGCGCCAGAAGATTCAAGAGGCCGATGCTGAAACATTGCTCGAATGGACCGATCGCATCCTCACGGCGGAGACGCCGGAGGCGGTGTTTCACTGAGCGCTTTGAGGTGATCGGCTGAGGCGGATGCCTACAGAACACTCCCTAGCCTTGCGTGACCTGCATGATCGCGTCGTAGAAGGATTCCTGCACCAGCGGAAGGTGGTGAATGTTTGGTGCCTGGGTCGCAATTTTCCACACTAAGTCGTGCTTTGGCTGGGTCTCTGTTGTTGTCTGTGTTCACACAGGCCGCCAAGCCGGGTACAGTCCGCCGCGATGGATAAGATCAACAACTCCCATGACGTCTACTTTCGCGAGAGTTTCACCCGCCGCGAGATTGCCCAAGACTTCCTGCGTTGGCACCTACCAGCGGAACTGCTCGCGTGTGTCGATCTCGATAGCTTGGAGATCAGCAAAGACAGCTACGTCTCCAAGGAGTTGCGGGCCTCGTACTCGGATCTTGTCTACCAGTTGCGCCCGCGAGTATTCAGGGCAGGGCGGCTTCAGGCAGGGCGGGTCAGAGGCGGGCGGACCCGGGCAGGATGCTCAGGCTCAGAATGCGTTCGCGCAAGCCGACCAACGCGCGCAGGGTCCAGATCAGCCTGCCACGGCTGCTGAGCCTGAGCCGGTATCTGCGTTTGCCTCTGCGCCAGCGCCCGATCTCGCGCTCTGCGTCTACATGCTCTTCGAGCACAAAAGCACGCCCGAATAATACTGGGTCGCGCTGCAACTGCTGCGCTACATCGCCTTACAGGGCGAGGCCTACCGTAAACAACACCCAGACGCCAAGCATCTGCCACCGGTCTACCGCCGCTCAACACCGGCGTTGATCGGGTCGGCGCCGCCATCCGCCAGGCGCTGGGCGAGCGCGTCGATCCGGAGGAACTGACACCCAAATGGAACCGTCCGGTGGCGCAGCGGTATCTCTTGCCGTCGCCGGGCGTGGTGACGGCCATCGAGGGCGCGGAGCGCTTCGCTGATCACCCGGATCTGGCCTATCTGGAGATACGCGCTAAGCTGGGTGATCGCATCGGCCCGGTGGACAGCCATCCGGCGCGGGCCGGGGTGGTCATCACTACGGGAGAAACGCGCGAGGTGGCGATGGCGTTGGCGGAGTATGTGGTGGAGCGTATCCTGATCGCTACTGATGCCAACATGATTCGATAGCCTCATCGTGTCCTCATTCCAACTACAGTCCCTGATTCTCACGAATTTCCGGCGATTCAAGGCACTGGAGGTTGATTTCCATCCAGAACTGACGGTCTTGGTTGCGAAAAACGGCCAAGGCAAGACAACGGTTCTAGATGCGGCGACGATTGCGCTGGGTACCTTTGTTGGCGCCTTTGATCTTGGCAGGTCTAAGCCCATCAGCCAACAGGATGTGCGATACCATCGCATACCGGACCAATCAGCGAGTGAGCAGGTCTTTCCCGCAAAGGTAGAGGCTCAATTATCTACGCTCACGGGGCCTGTGGTCCGCGCGTTGAACAGTGCGAAAGGCAAGACAACGGTCAAGGACGCCGCAGAACTGACGCGCCTGGGCAGAACGTTGATGGAACAGGTCCGGGCCTTGCAGCCGGTCGATCTGCCGCTGATGGCCTATTACGGTTCTGGCCGCCTGTGGAATGCGCACAAGAACATGAGCCGCAAGGCGGTACTCAGTGAGAGCCGCACCATGGGATACGAAGACTGTTTCAGTGCGGCGTCCAGTTTTACCCAGGTGCAGCAATGGATGTCTAAGGCCACTCTGGCCATCTCGTTGCACACAACTCGAGCCTGCTCCGGTAACATGCTGTAAAGCATGAACATCAGAGAGGGGAAACATGG
>NZ_JAYESN010000425.1:0-1914 GCF_034860625.1 Lamprobacter sp. | reverse complement strand
AGGCCGGTGTCGGCATCCAACAGGCGCAGGCCGGGTTGGATGAGCTGGCGCAGGAAGGCGTGCTCGGGCTCGGGCCAGGCTTCGACCTCCAGCAGTGTGAGGGTGAGCGGGTTGTCGAGGTCGGCCGGGACGTTGACCTGGAGGCCGGTGTTGAGGTGGAGGGTCCAGTGGTGTGGCACGGTGACCTCGGCCTGCTGTTCGGACAAGCGGGCTGCATTGGGTTTTGGGTTGGGTGCGATAGAAAGCATGCAGCGTTTAGTTGCGGTGCCAGCGCGTTTGGAAGGCGAGCGCGATCAGGAATGTTCGGCGTTCCTTATGGTGGCGTGGCATGTTTTTAAACATCTTGAAGGCTTGGTCGGCAGTTTCCAGGAGCGTGAGGACATCATCTCGAGAGAAACGATAGCGGGCGTCGTAGTCTGCATCGTGACGCGCCTGCTGGAGTTCGACGAATGCACCAGCGATGATCTGGATGTCTCGTGCTGGAGCCTGGGGAAAGAGATCAGCGAGCCGAACGGGTGGCTGTTTGGGCTGCCATTTCGCGAGCGCTTGGCACACATTCTTCATCTCTTTGTGCTGGAAGGCTCGTCGGACTTTGTTGCGGAGGTGTTCGCAGTCACTGCCGGTGACAAGATCCTGGCTGGCGGCCTCAACGAGTTGGTGGAACAAGGCGTAGTAGGCGGCTGACACCGCACGGCGCAAACTCGCTTGTCGTGGGCGCTTGGGCTCTCGCGTTGCCAGCATGTGGGCTTGCTCCAAGAGGTCCGCAGCGAGGGTCATGCCTGCTCCAGAGCAGGGTTGTCAGCCGGGTTTTCTAGGCGAACGTAGGTCCAGAGATTTGGAACCTGTTGGGAGACCACGGCCTGGACCTTTCTCTTGCAATCTAAAAGCTGTTGCCGCTGACGGGGTTGTTGCGCCGCCCCTGGTTGAACCGTGAGCCAGACCCAGATGGCCTCCTCTCCGTTGGCGTCCTGACCGGGCATGACACGGAAGTGGATGACCTCAGTGGGCCAGTCAAGGTTTTTTAGCGCCGTTTCAATGGTTTCGATTGATGAAGGCATCGTTTGATTGTGCTTGCTGGCGTGACGGGGTTGTTCGAGCAGGGTCAGGGTGACTGGGTTGTCAAGGTCGGCCGGGACGTTGACCTTGAGGCCGTTGCTGAGGTTGAGGGTCCAGTGGGGTTGCACGCTGGCTCAGTCCCGCGGTTGCGGTATGGATTGCGCGGTGAGCCAGGTCTCAAGGTCGGCGGTGGCGCTGAAGTCGAGGAGTGCTTCGATGAGGTCTTCGAGTTGGTCGACGGATAGCGCCTGCACGCGCGCTTGTTGCGCCTTGCTCAGCGTGCCGAGGCGGCGGCGCAGGAGGCGCAGGGCCATCCGTTGGGCTTCGCCCTTGCGGCCTTCTTCCCGCCAAATTGGCTGGTTTTTGGCGACAATCTCCCGATAGGCGCGGGTCTGTTCGAGTGGGGTCTGTTCGAGTGGGGTCAGTTCACCAAGCATGACGAGGATCTCCTCTAGGGTCTGGTCCTGAAAGCGCGCCATCAGCCAGGATTGGAAGACATCGAGGCAGTGGCGCCGGGTGGTGTCGGACAGCGGGGCTTGTTGAATCTGACCATAGGCGATGGGGGCTTGTTCGCGCAAGCGCGCCGGGTCTTCGATCAGATAGGGCAGGAAGGTAGCCAGCAAGGGGTGCTCAGGCTGGGTCTGGCTGAGCTGCTTGAGCACTTCGATGAGGTAGACGCGGCGGATCGGGAGTTCGGGGTCGCGGGCGATGGCGATGGCGCTGTGCCAGGGTTCGGTCTTCGGGTCGTGCTCGGGGCTGAGGAACAGCAGCAGTCCACGGACGGGTTGCTCGGGGCGGCGTTCGCCGAGCAAACCCATGTCGATCAGCAGGCGATGGTAGATGCTGTCGTCTTTCTGA
>NZ_JAYESN010000424.1:0-1914 GCF_034860625.1 Lamprobacter sp. | reverse complement strand
GCTATTGCAACGGGGTGAACTGGTCGCCTTTCCGACCGAAACCGTCTACGGTCTAGGTGGCAACGCGAACGACGATCAGGCCATCGGCCGCATCTTTGCGGCCAAGGGTCGGCCCGCCAACCATCCGCTGATCGTGCATTTGCCAGAGGCCGCCGCCATGAGTGCCTGGGCTCGAGAGATCCCCGATGCGGCCTGGCGGTTGGCCGACGTCTATTGGCCCGGGCCGCTAACGCTGGTGTTGAATAAAGCCCCCGATGTGTCAAACCGCATCACTGGCGGGCAGGACACTGTGGGGCTACGCGTGCCCGCACACCCGGTCGCTCAGCAACTGCTGCGGGCCTTCGGCGCCGCGCTGGCCGCGCCCTCCGCCAATCGATTTGGTCGGATCAGCCCGACGACGGCGGCGCATGTGCTGGACGAGTTTTCGGTTGATAACCGCGTACCCGCTGTGCTCGACGGCGGCGCCTGCAACGTTGGTCTGGAGTCGACGATCATCGACTTGAGCGACAAGCACCCCCGTTTGCTGCGCCCGGGCATGATTGACCTGGCCGAAATCGAGCGACTGTTGGGCGAGCAGGTGGAGAGACCGGCCATCGGCGATGGCCCCGCGGCGCCGGGTCGATTGCCGTCGCACTACGCACCGACCACGCCGTTAGCGCTCATGTCTGGTGATGCCATTGCCGCGATGCTGGCACGAGCAAGGCCAGGATGCGTCGTCTTGGCCCGGCAAGCGCCCCTGGACGCTGTCGGCGCTCTACACTGGGTGAGCATGCCGGATGATCCAGAGGCCTATGCCTGTCGTCTGTATGCTGAATTACGCAGACTGGACCAAATGCATCTGAATCAGATTCTGGTCGAGCAACCCCCGCAGTCGCCAGAGTGGGAGGCCATCAACAACCGTTTGGAGCGGGCCGCGACCCCTGTACAGCACTAAGTAGCTGTCTACTTTTTGCTTCCCGATGATCGCATGACAGTGATCCTCAAATCGGGATGCCGTTGATAGACAGTTTCTAAACAATGCTGTCGCTGATGGTCTGATCCAGTCTTGAGACGACGGTGAGGCCGATGCTCAGGGTGAACTGGACGGGGCTCACGGCTTGGCTGGCCGCGACCTGCTGGCGGATCTTCTCAGCCACATGCTCGGCATCCTCTAAGCCTTGCGCGACTTTGTGGATCGAGCGCTCGAAGGGATAGACCTCGATGATCAGGCTTCCGGCCTCGTACTCCTCGTCCATCGCCTTGATCACGTCGATCAGGATGCCCTTGCCCTTGGTTTCGGCATAGAGCGGCAGTTGGCCAACGTTGATTCGATAGTCCCGAGCAAGACCGGTGGTCGGGCAGGCGAGCAGCCAGGTGAATAGGCTGCAGGTGACCAGACTAGAGATGGCGAGCAGGCTTGTCGGCGGCAACCTCATCTTGCTCCTCATCAAGATTTTGATCTGTGTGTGCATGGCCGATCCCGGATTGTAAACAAACGCCCGCGCCAATACCTGACAGTTCATGCTGAAATATTCGACACTGGAGCAGTGAATGCCGATCTCTGAGACCCTGATCATCTCGCTGGTGGAGCGGGGCATCCTGCCCGATCCGATCATCCGTGCCGGCATTCGGCAGCGCCTGCGCAAGACCTTGTCGGAGCTGCCGATGCAGGATTGTGAGCGCGCCGCTGAGCACAAGGAGGCCTTTATTAGGATGATGGACTTGTCCCCGGTCGCGGCAGTGCCGGAACGCGCCAACGAGCAGCACTACGAGGTCCCGGCCGCGTTCTTCGCGACCGTGCTGGGTCCGCGACGCAAGTACAGCAGCTGCTGGTGGCCAGACGGGGTGACCAGCCTGGCCGAGGCCGAGGAGGCCGCCCTGGCCGAGACTGGGCGCCGTACCGGTATCGGCGAGGGCATGGCGGTGCTGGAACTA
>NZ_JAYESN010000423.1:0-1916 GCF_034860625.1 Lamprobacter sp. | reverse complement strand
ACTGAAATAAAAAAATCCTGATTCAAAGACACTTGTTTAGTTTTGAAAGATTGACAAACCCAAAAAAGGGCGTATAGCTCAGTTGGTTAGAGCGCACCCCTGATAAGGGTGAGGTCACAAGTTCGAATCTTGTTATGCCCACCATTATTAGATCTTGAATGATAAATACCTAATGTAGACACATTAAGGATTATCATTGATTTTTTCTTTAGACAAGGAAGGGTGAGTGATTGTGCCAGGAGTGTACTAAATGTACACGACTAAACAAACACGAACCATGACGCAGTATAAAGGAAAAAGCAAGATAATGGGGAATTAGCTCAGCTGGGAGAGCGCCTGCTTTGCACGCAGGAGGTCAGCGGTTCGATCCCGCTATTCTCCACCAACTTACTTGTCTTGATAGACATCTACGTCGTTGGTTTACCAAACGGTTCGGTCACGTACTTCATGTACGCTCCCTCACCTTATTGCTAAACCGCCTTGTAGCTGCCCATCAATCCTGCGTAAGTTAACTGGGCATCTTTGGGATACACATTGACATTCACATTAACTAAAGTCTAATGAAAGACTTTCATGCTTACATGTAAAGCTTTTCATTAGACTTTTTAGTCTAAACGTTATTTACCGTATTATTGTTAAAAGTCACAACTTAAAAATAGAACAATTTCACTACTTGAAATGGATATCTTCACAAAGTGAAAGCTTTAGTGAGATGAATTGTACTTGAATTATTTCAAGTACAAGAAGACATTAAATGTTTATCTTTATCAAGGAAGTGATGCGTCAATAGAATACTTGTATTTTTCTTTTAGAATAGTATAAGTAACAAAGGTAAGCTACTAAGAGCGAATGGTGGATGCCTAGGCAGACAGAGGCGATGAAGGACGTACTAGACTGCGATAAGCTTTGGGGAGCCGTCAAGAGGCTTTGATCCAGAGATTTCCGAATGGGGCAACCCAGCGTATAGTGATATACGTTACCCTACGGGGAGCGAACGAGGGGAATTGAAACATCTTAGTACCCTCAGGAAGAGAAATCAAACGAGATTCCGATAGTAGCGGCGAGCGAACTCGGAAAAGGGCAAACCTGATGCTTGCATCAGGGGTTGTAGGACTGCAACATGGAGAAGATAGATTAGATGAATCCTTTGGAAAGAGGAGCCAGAGCGCGTGATAGCCGCGTAGTCGAAAATCGAACCAATCCTAGCAGTATCCTGAGTAGGGCGGAACACGTGATATTCTGTCTGAATCCGGGGGGACCACCCTCCAACCCTAAATACTCCTGTCTGACCGATAGTGCACAAGTACCGTGAGGGAAAGGTGAAAAGAACCCCAGTGAGGGGAGTGAAATAGAACCTGAAACCATTTGCTTACAATCATTCAGAGCCCTATGATTTATCAGGGTGATGGACTGCCTTTTGCATAATGAGCCTGCGAGTTGTGGTGTCTGGCAAGGTTAAGGAAACCCGTAGCCGTAGCGAAAGCGAGTCTTAATAGGGCGTTTAGTCAGATACTGCAGACCCGAAACGAAGTGATCTATCCATGAGCAGGTTGAAGCTGGTGTAAGAGCCAGTGGAGGACCGAACCCATAGGCGTTGAAAAGTCTCGGGATGACTTGTGGATAGGGGTGAAAGGCCAATCAAACTTCGTGATAGCTGGTTCTCTCCGAAATATATTTAGGTATAGCGTCATGTATTAGCATATAGGGGTAGAGCACTGACTGGGCTAGGGCTGCTTACCGCGGTACCAAACCCTATCAAACTTCGAATACTATATGTGGAAGCATGGCAGTCAGGCGTAGGGTGATAAAATCCTATGTCGAGAGGGGAACAACCCAGACTAACAGCTAAGGTCCCAAAGTCAAGTTTAAGTGGAAAACGATGTGGAGTTACTGAGACAACCAGGAAGTTGGCTTAG
>NZ_JAYESN010000422.1:0-1925 GCF_034860625.1 Lamprobacter sp. | reverse complement strand
CGCCGCTTGGGACAGCCGTCTTCAGATGACAGCATCAAGATGCGTTCGATAGCGAGTCCGCGATCGGCCTCGCTCATTCATGCGAGCCGGACCCATTCGCTCAGCGAGATCGGTCGTGAGCGCGCACCACTAGCAGCCCGTTGGACTTTGGCGCTGTCGGATCGCTGTCAGCTTGGTACACTGAGATCCCGCTTGAGGACAGCCCTGATGCCCAACTTCCGCACGATCGATTGCGACCGCCGACCTTGATGATCGCCTGGCCCAATATCCCGCTTAGCAGTCAACAACGACATATTTACGGATGGAAAATCAGACTCTTGCCATGATCTTGTCGGGCCAGTCGCAGCGTGTGGACCAAGGTATGATCAAGACTCGACTGCCCATTAGAGTTGCCCCTGTCGTTACAGGACTGGCTACACTGAAGGGGTGGCACCCGTGCTGTCATTGAAGAGAAGTTCAGAGACTGCCCTTCCTGGACAGTCTCTAGGGAGCGGGCAGGATACAAGCGGGATATCAAGCACCCAATGTCACGAGAGCTGCTGTCCTCTGAGTAGGTAATCACCTTGGTCGACAAATCCAGATCCCATCAGGTAGAGCGATCCCAGATACCCAAGAAGCGTCGACTGAAAGGCCGCGTTTGGGCCTCGCTCAGTGTGATGTGCCTACTGACTGGCTGTGTTATCGACGGCTCCCAGGACTTAAACCCCTATACCGCTTCCGCTGCGGTGTCTTGGAAACCCTCTGCAGGTGCGGGGATGACAGCTTCTGAGGTTCCTGAGAGCAAAAATTTCTCATGGACTGAGGAGGTTGGAATCGAGCGAGGACTTCCGATTACCCCTGTCTCGGAACCCAACCCGTGACGAGCGAGCGCCCGATAGCCTGGTTTCTGCGCGTTTTCAGCGCCAATTGCGGATCGTTCGCCGGACTGTTCCGGGGGAAGTACGGGCCTGCGAACACGCCTGTCGGTCGATCCCTGACCACTCTGGCGCAGCAACCATAAAACCGTAGCAATAACATGCAGGACACCTCAGCAAGCTGTCATTGCTGCACAAGGTTATCCACAGCGGTCGTGGACAACTTCACTCGAGCTTGAGCGATTGCGAGCCTATAAATATTATTCGCATCCCGCATGCCAATTCGTGGACAACTTCACTCGAGCTTGAGCGATTGCGAGCCGGCCCTAATAACAGCAGAAATCGATTGACACCCGCTACGTATCGGGATACAGAGCAAGGATGAAGATCCGACACAAGGGATTGCGCGCACTCTACGAGAAGGGGCAGACCAAGGGCGTCCAGCAACAGCAGGTAAAGCGCCTGAAGTTGATCCTGGTCCGTCTGGATGCTGCTCGAGAACCAGCTGACATGGACTTGCCAGGATTACGGCTGCATCCCCTGCAGGGCGACAAGGACGGGTTCCATGCGGTTAAAGTCTCCGGAAACTGGCGGGTGGTCTTCCATTTCGATGCAACCGGCGAAGCCACGGACGTTGATTTGACGGACTACCACTAGGAGGCGAAGACATGCCGATGAACAATCCGCCCCATCCTGGCGAGGTCATCCGAGAGCTCTGTCTTGAGCCACTCGGCTTAACAGTGACCGCCGCCGCCCAAGGGCTTGGCGTGAGCCGCAAGACCCTCTCCGAACTGCTGAACGGGCATAGTGGGATTTCCCCAGAGATGGCGATTCGCTTATCCAAGGGGTTCGGGGGCAGTCCTGAGAGCTGGATGCGACAGCAGATGCAGTACGACCTTGCCCAGGTGACGAGCAGGGCTGACAGCATTCATGTTCACCGCTTCGAGGCAGCGTGATGAAAAACACCAGCACCTGATCATCACCGGCCCATCGCGGGACATCTCATCCTAAGACGCTGCATAGGAATTTTTTGCTTAAATTTCTGTATTTTATAGAGATTCTTCAAGCATG
>NZ_JAYESN010000421.1:0-1931 GCF_034860625.1 Lamprobacter sp. | reverse complement strand
GTTAGTGTTAGGCGTTTTCTATCGAGTTCTGCAAGCTCTTTAACAATGCTTAACGCACGAGTACGATCTTGGTTGTGTGTGTCTAGTAGTATCTCTTTAAGTTCCGTTTTAAGGTTGTGGTACTCAGCATTAATAAAGTCGATATTAGGGGTGCTTGCACGAGAAATTTCTCTTATTTGATTGAGTTGCTCTTTGCTTAGTCCTAGTACGTCTAAATTCTCTATTACGATGGGCATTAAAGTCACTACTGGACTAGATGGCTTAAAGTCATCTGCCGCTTGTGAACTGAGTGTTAGGCTAAATAACAAGCTTGCAAATGCTGTTTTGAATAAAGGTTTTATCATTTTAATCACGGCTCTTTTTTATAATAATGTTACGTTAAGTTGGGCAGATCATTTCACCGAGTTCTGCCGTTAATTTTAGGTTTTCAGAGTAGTCCACTGGGCAGTCTATCAGTACCACACAGTTGTCTTTTATCGCTTGTTGTAATGTGGGTAGCAAATCTTCGGTCTGTTCTATTTTATAGCCTTTTGCACCAAATGGAGTGTCAACACTTTTTCGTACCTAGATTTTCTTCAATTTCTTTTAGTCGGTCTAGTCGCATTTTCTCGAATTTGGCAGGTGGAATATAACCATTCGAGCTGTGTGGTCTGATATGGTTGTAGTGCCCCATATATTCCGAAACTAGCCAACGCATTTCTTGTTGGTCGATTAACTTTTTGAGCTGGTAAACGGTTTCTGTTTTGAAAGACTTAAAGAAGCTCTCAATAACCGCATTATCCCAACAATTTCCACGACGACTCATGCTTTGCTTAATGCCCCAATGAGCCATCAGTTTGCGGTAAGCGTGACTGATAAATTGACTACCTTGATCCGTGTGAACCATCAGTCCTTTAGGGGGCTTACGATTCCATAAAGCTCTTTTTAACGCGATTTCAATGAGCTCTGAACGCATATGCGTTTCTAATGCCCAGCCAACCACTTTTCTTGAGTAAAGGTCAATATACGTCGCCAAGTACATCCAGCCTTGCTGGGTTTTAATTTGTGTTATGTCACCGACCCATACTTGGTTGAGGTAGCTGACTTTGAATGCTCGATTGAGCAGGTTTGGCTTTATTTTTGGATCATTAATCGCCGCACTGCTGCCTTTCTTAAACTTCTTCCGTGTGTGGACGATTAAGCCTTGTTTTCGCATGATTCTTGCGATTTTGCGCCGACTCATCGTCACATTCTTTTCGTTGGCTAAATAACCTTTTATACCCCTAGCGCCTGCATTTCCTTTTAAAGTGGCGAAGACCTCTTTAATTAAGTCAGCATTATTTTTTTGTTCGCTCGCCTTATCAGTCAGGTCTAGTTTTAACCAGCTATTAAAGCTGCTGACGGGCACTTTTAATACCTTACACATTAGCGCAAGCAGGAAATCTTCTCGATGCTTTTGTATCCAGGCATACTTCACTTCTCGAGACTGGCAAAGTATGCGGTGGCTTTTTTTAAGATGTCTCGCTCCATCTTGGCTTGAGCGAGTTCCTTTTTAAGCCGTTTATTTTCTTGTTCTAGAGATTCTGATTGTTTTGGAATTACAGCCAAATCATGTTTTAGTTTGTGAGAGCGAACCCAAGTGTAAACAACAGTAACGGGTAGCTCATAATCTCTTGCGGCTTGGGCTGAACTTCTTCCGCCATTAACGATGGCGTCAATAACTTCTTTTTTGAGTTCAGGGTCGTATTTTGCATTGGCCATTTCGGGTCTCCTTGGATGATTATTTTATAACATCATCTAGGTACGAAATAGTGTAGCCATTCCAGATATTCCACTATGTCATAGCCCACACAGATAACAACATCAGCACGATCAATGCCGCAAGATATATAGTCATGCGCTTGCAAACCAATGGTGCCTAAAGAGAGTTCATGGCTACAAGGTAGTGCACC
>NZ_JAYESN010000420.1:0-1936 GCF_034860625.1 Lamprobacter sp. | reverse complement strand
AGTTACGGGGAGGGCTTTAGCGGAGCGCCCTTGCGGGTGGCTCCGGAGACAGATCGCACGGCAACGGGCAACCGGGGCAACGGCGGTGGGCAAGAGACGAGCCAACGCGCATCGAGCACTGGAGATCACGATCATGTTTGAGCCGACGCGCTTGTCAGGCGAGCACCTTGTTGACGCTTATTCCCAGGTGGTGCCGATGCATCCGCGTCCGGTGCGAAGCACCCCTGCCAGTGAAAAGAGCCAACCGCCTGAAGCGCCTCAGTACCTGTCCACGACACGGAGGCAGGGTCAATGAGCGCTCTTCAAGCCGCCCTGTACGCGCGCGTGTCCTCAGAGCAACAGTCTCAGGCACAGACGATTCAGAGTCAGGTGGCGGCGCTGCGCGCACGGATCGACGCCGATGGCCGGCGGCTCATCCCTGAGCACGCGTTCGTCGATGACGGCTATAGCGGATCGACGTTGATCCGCCCGGCACTGGAGCGTTTACGCGACGCACTCGCGAGCGGACAGGTCGATCGTTTATACGTCCACTCCCCGGATCGTCTGGCCCGCAAATACGCCTACCAAGTGCTGTTGATCGACGAATGGCAGCGCTCCGGCGTTGAGCCCGTCTTTCTCAATCGTGAGCTGAGCGGATCGCTCGAGGATGAACTGCTGTTGCAGGTCCAAGGCATGATTGCTGAGTATGAGCGGGCCAAGATCTTGGAGCGCAGCCGCCGGGGTAAACGCCATAAGGCCCAGGTTGGCGGCGTCAGTGTCCTCTCCGGAGCACCCTATGGCTACCGCTACATCACGCTCGCTGAAGGTGGCGGGCAAGCCCGTGACGAGATCTGTGAAGACGAGGCCCAAGTGGTGCGCCAGGTCTTTACCTGGGTCGCTCGCGAACGGCTCAGCCTGGGCGAGGTCTGCCGACGGTTGCAGGCCGCCGCGCTCCCCACCCGCAGCGGCAAGACCTGGTGGGACCGCAGCACGATTTGGGACATGCTCAAGAACCCCGCTTATCGAGGCCAAGCCGCCTTTGGCAAGACGCGCAGTGGGCCGCTACAACCGCGTCTGCGCGCCCAGCGTGGACAGCCCTTACAACCCCGCCGCGCCCACGCCACGCAGGATGTGCCAGTGGCCGACTGGCTCTTGATTCCGGTTCCCGCCTTGGTCAGTGACGCCGTGTTTGATGCCGTTCAGGAGCAGCTTGACGAGAATCGGCGCCGGGCACGCACGCATCAGCGCGGCGCCCGCTATCTGCTGCAAGGGCTGGTGGTCTGCGCCTGCTGCGGCTATGCCTATTATGGCAAGGCCATCAGCAACCGCGCCCGCAAAGGCCATCGCCGAGACGATGCCTACTATCGCTGCATCGGGACCGATGCCTACCGCTTCGGCGGCCAGCGTGTGTGCACCAACACGCAGGTGCGCACCGATCGTCTAGAGCAGGCCGTCTGGCAGCAGATCGGTCAGTTGCTCGACGATCCTGAACGCCTCGTGCATGAATATGAGCGCCGCCTGCAGGTCGCCGAGCATCCGCCCGCAGCACCCGAGAGCGCCGCGCTAGACAAGCAGATGGCCAAGCTCAACCAAGGCATCAGCCGCCTGATCGACAGCTACAGCGAGGGGTATCTCGATAAGAACGAATTCGAGCCGCGCATCCGGCGTTTCAAAGAGCGCCTGCTCACCCTCCAAGCGCAGGCCGAGCAGCACCGCGATGAGCGTCAGCGACAGGCCGAGCTGCAGCTGATCATCGGTCGTTTAGAGGAGTTTGCCACGAAGGTCTCAGACGGACTTGAGCGGCTCGATTGGAGTGAACGCCGCGCGCTTATTCGCACTCTGGTGAAGCGCATCGAAATCAACCGCGAGCATGTGAACGTGGTGTTTCGAGTCGACGGCACCGCCGGAGGAGCTGACACCGGCCCTTTTTTGCAACATTGTAGGAAGGGTGGCCCGT
>NZ_JAYESN010000419.1:0-1943 GCF_034860625.1 Lamprobacter sp. | reverse complement strand
AGATCGGCGATGATCGGGAAGCCGATCTCGACACCGAACGTCTCCTTGATGTTGCGCTCCCAGGCGATGTGCGAGAAGTTGCTGTCGATCGAGAGTCCCAGCAACTCACAGCCAAGCGCCTTGAAATCGGCATGGCGTTTGGCGAAGGCAATAAACTCCGTGGTGCAGACCGGCGTGAAATCAGCCGGATGCGAGAACAACACCAGCCATTGGCCACGGTAGTCCTCGAGGGTCTTGCGGCCATGGGTGGTCGGGGCATCGAAGGCCGGGGCCGGCTCGTTCAGGCGGGGCATGGAAGGGGTGGTCTGGATGTCGGTGGTCATGGGTACAGCTCCTATCGGTGAGTGTCAGTGCCCTCGTTCGAGGTTGACACCAGGTTAGGCGCCGCGAGCGCTCGCGTGAAATCGTTTGATTGGATGGGTGTGATGGGGCTGGCCTATTGTGTTTTCTCAATCGATAGGCAGCGCCTTATGCTGGTCGACAACGCCTCCTCTCTGACGGATTGCTGCCATGAACGCATCCTCGCCGACTGAGACCCTGACCCTTGAGATCGATCCGTCCTTGCTCGAGCATGTGCGCGAACGCCTGCAGCAGCGGCATCGCGACACCCCGCCAGAAGAACTGGTTGCCGCGCTGGTGACCAGCATCCTCGACAACTCAGGCTATCCGCTCAGTGCCACGCGCACTGAGGATGGCCAGATCCGCCTTCGCTATCACCTGCGCTCGTTCAGCGAGCCGATCCTGTAGCATCGCGCGGCTTCATCATGAGGTCGTCCCGCTTTTCCCGCTTGCGCAGAGCGAGATAAAGCAACGGACCCAGCAATGGCAGATGCACCGCTGGAGCGGACCAGCCGCTCAGGCGTAGCCCGCGGCGCTGTCGATCCATCACCACACAGCGATGCAGCGCGGTGGTCAAGACCAGGAGATCGGCACTCATCACGGCGATGAAGGCCGAGTCCTGAAGCTGGGCGGCGAAGGCGCTCAGGTCTCCAGCCAAGACTGCAAAGCCCATCAGCCCCAAGGCAGCCAGCAGCAAGATCGCGCCAGTGATCCGCGAGCCAACCGCGCGCACAAAGGCGCAGGGTGCCGGCTGCAGGGGCGCGCGGGTGTCGCGTATCGCCAGATAGGGCATCAAGACGAAACCACCGAGGACGAAACTGCCGAGCGCGAAGGGCCAAGGGTTGAGCTTGCCGGTGTCGAACAGCAGGATGGCGAGGAAGGCGACCGGCAAGACCCCGAGCAGGTTGAACACGGCGATCGCGATTGGATCGACGGATGACAGGCGTGCCAGAGCGAGGTCGCGGAGTTGGCCGAGCAGGTCCGCGGGTGGCGGAGGCGCGAATAGCAGCATGTAGGCCAGCAGCGCTAGCCAAAGCCCGGCGAATAACAGGCGGTCGGAACGACGATCGGTTGGCACCATGGTCGTCAGGCTCCTGAGTGGGTTCTCATAAACGCCGAGCGGGCCGGCTTGAGGTCCAGCAACGGCGTGCCATCCAGGCAATCCAAGCCGTGCACCCGCAGTACCTGGCCTTCGATGCCAATCAGCTCGACAATGCTGCTGCCAATCGGATTCGGCCGTACCGGCGAGCGCAGCGCAAAGGTGCCGACGGGCTGCTCGCGTCCCTTCGGGCATTGTAGAACCAGGTCGCGCCGGGAGTGGTGGAGCCAATAGAGCACCTCCAGGAAGCATTGCGGCTCGAGTCCGGCCAGGGCCTGATCCCAGGGCGGGAAGACCTCAATCTGACATTCCGGACCGTCCAAGTCACCCTGGCGCGGACAGTCCTCGCGTTGCTGCCACGGGGTATGGATGCGCCCGATGTACTGGAGCGATGCATCCGACGTTTGGAGTGGCTCAACGGCGATCTCGCCTGGGCGTCTGGCTTGCTGCTGGGTCATCATGAGGCTCCTTTGACGCCACGCTTGCGCGCTGTTGTCGAACAAGC
>NZ_JAYESN010000418.1:0-1944 GCF_034860625.1 Lamprobacter sp. | reverse complement strand
TGTCGCGCTGATGGATGGGCTCGGCCTGCCTTATCCTCGCAAGATCGACTTTGCGGTGCCGGGCAATGAGGACTGTGGCGCCTGTCCCACCAACGTGCCAGAACAGTTCCGCGGTCCCTGCTCGGCCAGTGATCAGGGGTGAGTCGAGCGAACGCCCTCAAAGCACCGCTGCAAGCCTGGCTCGCCGAACGCCGACAAGACCGCAGAGACTGTGCTGAGCACAGCAAGGCGCTGCACTATGCCTGGGATGCGGACGCCGCCGTTATGCTCGTCGACTACTCGCCACTGCTCGGCATTGAGTGCCTGCATGCGGTCAGTCACTGGGCCTCGGGCTTCGCCACCCTGCGTTATGCCGAGGGGCTGTTTGAAACCGCCTGCATCCGCGATCTATGGCTGCCGTTTCAACGCGACCATGAGGACAGCGCGTTTCGGCACTGGTTTGCGACCCTGCCCGAGCATCTGGCCGCGGCTTTGGAGCGGCTGCCGGCTCGGCGCTATGCCTTAGCGGCGCTTGCGCAGCGCTCGCAGGCCGTGCGGGATCTGATCTTGTCGAACGTCAGGCTCTGCTTCCTGCTGCATCATTGGGCCGAGACACAGGGCTGGTCTGAGCCGCAGCTGATCGAGATCGCGGGCCGCAAGCAGACCGAGATCCTCAGCGCCTTGGGGCTACCGCCCTATCGCCGCGTGCTCAGGCTGATCGCCAAGCTGCGCATCAGCGAGTTCGACGCCTATGAGGTCGACCGGCTGTTGCGGGTGCTGCGTCAGGAGGCGACCTGCAACGCCCTCGTGCATGAGCCTGAGTTGAGCCTCCGGCTGGTGAAGATCATCGAGGACTATCCCTGGATGGCTGGTCGCCCGTTGCAGCGGTTACTCTGCGAGGCCTCGAACCGAACGCTGCGCGAATGGATCAACGACAGCCTGCGCATGGGTGGCGAGGCGGCGCTGCGTGAGCTGCGCCGCTGCGATCGGCCGTCGCAGGTGCGGCGGCTGCATGAACGCTTGATCGTCGAGCAGATCGAGCAGGATGGCAACCACCGCCGGCGCTTCGACGCCAGCGGCCACATCCTTGCGTTTCCGCCGGCCCCATTCACCGATACCGCGTCCATCCAGGCGATCACTACGCCGGATGCGCTGCAGCTGGAAACCCAGTTGATGCGCCATTGCGTGGCCTCCTACACCGATCGGGTCTACGATGGTCAGTATGCGGTCTACAAGGTGTTGGAGCCGGAACGGCTGACCTTGGGGCTGAGTCTGCGCCATGGCGGTGTCGCACTGGATCAATTGAAGGGCGTCAGCAACCGAGCGCCGAGTCCGGAGGCGCAAGCGGCCGTGGAGTACTGGCTGCATGAGCAGCTGAAGGTCGGCCGGTCCTGAGGCCAAGGCTCAGGATGACGCGTCGGGCACCTCGTGCACCCGCAGAGGTTGAGCAACGCCTGCGCAATGGGTCGGCTATTGATACAGCGCTGCTCCCCAGAGACTCAGCCCGTGATCAACCGCTCCAACGCCTCGGCATCGAGCGGCTGCAGCCCGATCAGGGCGCCAATCGCGTTGCCGAGCTCGTGATCCCCGCTCATCAGCAGCAGCGCCGAGAGAGCGGCGACAAAGGCCTGCGCACGTGCCGCCTCGGTCGGCTCGCCCTGGGCCTCGGTGAGCGCCTTGCGGATGAGCTGAAGGTCGATCACCTCGAGTGTCTCAAGCGGCCCGTCCAGCACCGCCTGGTCCGCTGGGTCTTGTGTCTTTGTCATGCCCTCACCTCCTGAAGCCTGAGGTCGCCCAAAGACTCGGCCGCAGCATCAGCCCGGCATGGATCGGTTGCGGCGCGGCGTTTGGTGATCTCGGTCTGCAGGGCTTGCCCAAAGCTCGCCTTGACCTCCAACCAGTCGCGCGGCCTGATCGTGATCGGCGCCGGCGCCGGGAAGTTCTTGAACCAGGGGCCATAGGAGG
>NZ_JAYESN010000417.1:0-1948 GCF_034860625.1 Lamprobacter sp. | reverse complement strand
CCCGGCCCCGATCGAGCGCGCCGTCAGCCCGGCGAGGTCGCGTAAGCCTTCCTCGAGGTTGGGTTTCTGCTCGATCAGCCTGGTCACGCCGACTAACTGTTCAACAACAAGTCGCGCCATGGTTGGTCTCCAGGGTAGTGGCTGCCGACCGGCTTGCACACTGGACGGCCTCGGGGGTGAGGCTCGGCTGCAAGTGTACGGCACATCTGATACTGTTCCTACCCTATCGTCATCCAAGGAGTGATTGCTGACCATGTCCGCCACTGCCGAAGCGCTCTATCACCGCCACCGCCTCAGCGCTGATGACGACGAGCGCATGGGCCAGGCCAGGGATCTCTCAGCATTCCGTCCCCTCTGCCTGCCGGACGCTTTGCTTGATCTCAGCGGTCTGTTCTAGCGGGCCTGTTGGTGTTTCGGCGCGATCATTGGCCTGCTCATCGGCTACACTCACCCCATGAGCACGGATTCTTCTGTGGAACCCAGCGAGGAGCGCCTACGCCAATGGCACCGGCTATTCGGCATCGCGCTGATGGACCTGTTCGAGGGCGCCCCCTGGCGGGTGGAACTCGAGCAGGAGCTGGCCCTGCGCAGCCAGTTGCTCGATGTCGCCATCATTGAGGCCAATGGCGAAGGCGCGCAGCGCGGTTCGACTCCCCAACCGCCCCTCGAACTGCCCGATGGTCTCGAGAACCTGCGCCCGCATAATCTGCTGACCTACAAATCCCGCCACGAACCGCTGAATGCCTGGACGCTCGATGAGCTCATCGGGCACTACGTCAGCTACCGCAAGCTCAGGCTTGACCGCAAAGGCGAGCACCATCAGGAAAGCGCCTTTGGCCTCTACGCCGTGGCTACGCGCTTTCCACGCGATCTGGTGCGCACGCACCCGTTACAGGCGACCGATTGGGAAGGCATCTATGAACTGCCCTGGGGCGGACATCGGGTGCGCGTGATCGTGCTCAATGCCATCGCTCAGCACCCGCGCAACACCGCTTGGGAACTCTTCGCCTGCGAGCAGGATCGCATGCGCCAGGGGCTCATCCACTACCGCGCCCGCCATCCGCGCTCCAGTCAAGGCGGACACTGGGCGCTGCTTGAACACCTCTACCTGATCTATCAACAGGAGATCCCCGATATGGCCTACACCATGGAAGACTTTATCCGCGAGACCCACGATCTCGTGATCGAGGATGCGCTCAAGCGGCGCGATCCAGCAGAGATCCTCAAGCACTACGCACCCGAGGAGCGGCTCAAGGGACTCGATCCCGAGGAGCGGCTCAAGGGGCTCGACCCCGAGGAGCGGCTCAAGGGGCTCGATCCCGCCACGATCGAAGCCTGGCTCGCCAAACAGCGCCGGAATCATTGAAAAGCTGCGATCTGCTGACTGATGACCAACTATGTCCGCCACCGCCGAGCCTCTCTATCACCGCCACCGCATCAGCGCTGATGACGACGAGCGCATGGGCCAGACCAACATCCTCAGCGAAAACGATCGCGTCGAGCTCATCGATGGGGAGATCATCGACAAGCCGCCGATTGGTAGCCCACATGGCGGTGCCGTCAATCGTATTGCCAACCGAATCACCCGTGCATTCGGCGAGACCGATGCCATTTTGGCAACGCAAAACCCGCTGCGACTTAGCGATTTCTCTGAGCCCGAGCCCGCTATCGCCCTGCTCCGCCCACGCGCTGACTTCTATGCCAAGCGCCATCCTCGACCAGAGGATGTGCTGCTTCTCATCGAGGTCGCGGAGACCTCGCTGCGCTACGATCGCAATAAGAAGCGGTGCTTGATCTCAGCGGCCTGTTCTAGCACTGTTGCTATCTTAATGAAAGACGGAACAACGCATGCGCTTCTTCAATACCGAAGGTCCGGTCAGGCCTGAAGACCACTATTGTCTTCCACCCCTGTCGCGCTGGGATCTCGACCAGGTGCTGATGCTGATCG
>NZ_JAYESN010000416.1:0-1970 GCF_034860625.1 Lamprobacter sp. | reverse complement strand
CTGCTTGAATGGCCCGATGGCCGCCGCCAGGCGCTGCTGTTTGTCTTCGAGGAAGAAACCGAGCCCAAGCGCTTCTCGATCCACCGCCTGGCGCACTACTGCTTGGATCTGGCCGAGCTGTACCACACCGAGCGCGTGGTGCCGGTGGTGATCTTCCTGCACCCTGGAGCGTACCGCGACACGCTCAGTCTGGGCAGCGACACGCGCGTCTATCTGCAGTTCAGCTATCTGGCCTGGCCATTGTTTGGGCTGCGGGCACGGGATTATTTCGACAGCCCCAACCTGGTCGCGCGGCTGAACCTACCCAACATGCAGTATGCGCCCGAGGAGAAGGTCGACGTCTACGCCCAAGCCGTACGCGGTCTGCGCACGCTGGAACCGGACCCCGAGCGGCAGATCAAATACCTGGACTTTGTCGACATCTATGCCAACCTTGATGAGAATGAACGCCAACGCTATCAGCAACAGTATGCCGAGGAGATCGAGACCATGAGCGCGTTTGCCGATCGGTTTATTGACCAGGGCGTGCAGCAGGGCGTGCAGCAGGGCGAGGCCACGATCTTGATGCGCCTACTCGCGCGAAAATTCGGCACTGATTCGGCCGAGACCTACCGCCCGCGCATTGAATCCGCCGAGCCGGAGCAGCTTGAGGCATGGTCCGAGCGCATCCTCACCGCCGAGACGCCCGAGACCATCTTTCACTGAGGCGCCCGCATCGGCGGCGCCTGCTCCTTCGGGCAGACTGTCTATGTCGGCAATGACGTGCGCATCGGCGATCACTGCAAGGTGCAAAACAACGTCAGCATCTACGACGCCGTGACCCTGGAATGTGACGTTTTCTGCGGCCCAAGCGCCGGATGTTCACCTACAACTATAAAATCCGCGATGTCTACCAGGTGCCCGTAGCCAGCTTCCACTGATGTCGGTGCGGGCGATGCCGCCACCAGCGGCCGAGTTCTTTCGTCAAACCTCTCTACCAAGTCGCACCGGAACTTTATTTAGTGGCATAGGGCTACCTTTAATGAGAATGCCATCCGTCCAGGTTGATCTTGACTGCTTGCATCGATACTTGACCGCCGTCCGGGAAAAACAGCCATTGAAGGTGGATCGAGCGGAAAATGACCAGGAATTAGATGTCATCAAGCGGGATCTGACGCATGTCGTTCGTCTTTCCTGGCGGATCGGCATCACGGTTGCCGCCTCGCGGGTTGGGTCGTTAATGGCCAATTCTCAGGATTGTTTCACGATCTTGGAGGATGAATGTGTCATCACGAAGGACCTTGCCGATGGGCTCCGCACGGCGGTCGGATCGTGGAAACTGTTTGCGACGGATCTTGAAGAAATTAACGCAACCGTTACATCGCATTTTTGCAGGTGTTTTTTGGATGACTTCGACGCCTATTTGCAAGCGATGCGGCAGTACCAGTCGGGCGATTGCAGTACAAACGCAAACGGGGACAGTGCGGCCTGGCAAGGCCGCGTGTTCTAGCGGGTGGAAGTCCCGCCTGGGTAATCGCTAGCCACGAGCCCAGTATCGAGCCTTGTTATGTCAAGTTAAATCCAGATCCTTGGAATTGGAAGGGAAACCGTGAAATTGGATATTGTTACCCAGTGGGTGAGGAGCGACCCAATTCCCACGAGAGGCGGCTAACCACCGCGCTCTGTAGCGAACCTGCGTGCATATTTCCGCAAGGGTATGTATGAAGCCAGGTGTAGCGAGTGTGCAGGCCGTGTGACTGAGCCCCGAAAAGAGAGTTGTTGTGGTCCATGAGGATAACCGCGCGCAAGCACGGGAAAGCCGACGGTTTCAAGGCACCGGAAGGCTGTGGTCTTTGGCGCGTTAAGGTGAGCGGCGAAGGCACCACCGGGATCGCCGAGCGGGGCATGTAGACACAAGGGTAGCCTGGGAACTTGAGAGGACCGTCATCTCCTTGTGGAGGACACCGGTGAGGCACGCCGGAGAAGAACAG
>NZ_JAYESN010000415.1:0-1973 GCF_034860625.1 Lamprobacter sp. | reverse complement strand
TACCAGAGCCAAAAGCCGTTGGTGTGATAGAACAGAATCTTGAGCTTGTCGCGCCCTCGGTTGCAGAAGACAAAGACATGGCATGAGAAGGGATCGGCTTGAAGTACATCGATGACCAGTGCGGCGAGGCCGTCGATCTGCTTGCGCATGTCGGTGGCTCCCGCGGCCAAGTAGACCTTGGTGTGCGCATCGAGGCTGATCATGCCGCACCCGGTGTCTGCAACAGGTCGATGACCTGGCTGAGTGTGCGCGGGTCGCAGCCAGCGGCGATCTCTAGGCGCAGTCCGTTGGTGAACACCACCGTCAGCGCGGCGACCCCCTCCTGGCTGGGCGGCGTGGGGCGATCGGCGAACCGCACGGGAGGAGTGTCGCCGGCTGCAGCGCGTCGGTGCTCAGCGCTGGCTGAGGGGGCTGCGTCGCTTGGCGCAGGCGTTCGCGCCAACGGTGGAAGGTGCTCACGGCGATGCCGTGGCGTCGGCAGTAGTCGGCTTGTGTCTCGCCGCTGCGCGGCCAGCCTTGCACCAGCTCGCGCCATTGGGCGGGCGTGCGTCGCTTCTCGGCCATGCCCGGTCCTCGTATTGCTTCTGACCAGGCGCTAGGGTGCGAGCAACAGCCCTGCTCGTATAGAAGGTAATTCGCCTCAACGCAGCGTCCGCGCCCTGCTCTCCGCGCTCTATTTCGAAGACCTCGCAGCACGAACCCATCGTGGCCAAGAGGGGCAAGTTGCGCGCGGGTTTAGAGCGGGCGGCTTACCCTAAGGCCTAAGGCTACCGATCCGTCCGCGCCGATACCGGATCTAAGCTCGAGATCGACCCCGAACAAGCCGAGATCGTCCGCGAGATTTGGACTCGTTTTGCGAACGGGGAGTCACCAAGATCGATCACCGCCGACCTCAATGCCCGTTCGGTCCCATCGCCCAGGACCAGTAACCGAAAAGGTCGTCCCAGATTGGGTGTCTTCAGCACTCTACGGCCACCCGGCCAGGCACCGGCATTTTACGCAAACAGATCTATCTTGGACGGCAAATATGGAACCGCAGCAAATGGGTCAAAGACCCCGACACCGGCCGGCAAACCCGCCGCGAGCGGGCGGAGTCTGAGTGGCAGATCAGCGAGCATCCTGAGCTGCAGATCATAGACGCAGACCTGGAACAGCGCGTTGAACGTCGGCACGCTCTGATCGCTGAATCCAGCAAGCGCGCCCGCGAGGCGATGAGGAATAACGGATCAGTTGGCCCCAGACCGCGCTATCTGCTGTCGGGGCTCATGACCTGCGCCCATTGCGGCGCGCCTGTTGTGTCGGTTGGCGGACACTCAGGCCGTTATGGCTGTTCAGCAGCCCGCTATCGGGGCGACGCGGTCTGCGACCAACGCACGACGGTTGTCAGGAAAAGGCTCGAGCAGCGCATTCTCAGCGCTGTACGCGAGGATATCTACACCCCCGATGCAATTGACGCTTATCGCTCCGCGCTCCTTGCCGAGTTGCAGGCGGCGGTCAAAGACTCGGCCCCGACATCAACGCCTTGGAGCGCCATGCGCGCGAGATCGAACAGCGGATCGGGAATATGGTCTCGGCCATCGCAGTGGAAACCTATAGTGCGGCGCTACAACGCCGCTCGAGGATGCTGAGGCCGAACGCACCAGGGTCACTGAGCAGTTGAAGCGCGCCAACTCGAAGGGTCTTGTCATCCCCTTACCGACCGACATGGAAGCCGCGCTGAGATCGCAGCTAGACGACCTTGACTCCACGCTCGCCGAAGACTTGGATGGCGCGAGAGATTCTGCGGGATTTGCTGGGGAGGTCCGCATCAGGCGCGCGGACCAAGGAATGGTCGCTGAAGTGCAAGGCATGGGAGCCTTGCACTACGCTAGCGATGGTAGCGGGGGCAGGATTTGAACCTGCGACCTTCGGGTTATGAGCCCGACGAGCTGCCTGACTGCTCCACCCCGCAACTGAGCCGCCTACTATAGGCG
>NZ_JAYESN010000414.1:0-1974 GCF_034860625.1 Lamprobacter sp. | reverse complement strand
CCAAGTGATGGATCAGAATTTAAAGTAGAAGCTACCATTAAAGATACAGCTGGCAATGTATCTGATCCTGTAAGTGATAGTGCAATTATGCAGCTAAGCGCCCCAGGAAAACCAACAGTAACTATTGCAGAAGATACAAACAATGATGGCTATATCAATGCAAGCGAACTTGATGGAGATATCGATATCACTGTAGCCTTACCAGGTACAGCTAATGAGGGCGATACACTCAATCTTGATACAAATGCAGATGGAGAGCCAGACCAAAGTGTTGTCTTAACACTAGAAGATATCAATAAAGGCAATGTATCTTTCCAAATGACAAGCCCAGGTGAGGGTGAAATAGTTGTTGAAGCATGGGTTACAGATGTAGCAGGCAATAATGGCGAAAAAGGCAAAGATAGTGCTATCATTGACACTACAGTCCCCGGTGATGAAAACGGAGATGGCACAGCCACTACAGCCCCAGTGGTAACAATTGATGAAGATACCAATAATGATGGCTATATTAATCAAGATGAACTTGATGGAGATATAGATGTAACTATTACAGTACCTGTAAATACAGAAGTTGGTGATACTCTAACTGTTACAAACCCAGATGGCTCTACTACAGATTACACTGTTGATCAAACCATCATTGATAATGGTCTTACAATCTCTTACCCACCAAGCCAATTCCCACAAGGAGAAGAGACAACAGTATCAGCAATTGTTACCGACCCAGCAGGTAATGAATCTTTACCAGGAAGTGGTAGTGCAACGCTTGACACCACAGCCCCAGGAGCCCCAATAGTAACCATCACAGAAGATGCAAACAATGATGGCTTCATTAATGCAAATGAGCTTGATGGAAATATAGATGTAGAGATTAAAGTACCAAGCGATACCCAAGTTGATTCTATTATTACAGTTACAGATAATGCAGGTAATGAACAAATCATTACAGTAACTCAAGACATTATTGATAATGGTACAACTCTTACTTTCCCAGCTCCAGCTGAGGGTGCTACAATTAAAGTTGAAGCAACCATCACTGACCCAGCAGGTAACACAGGCTTAAAAGGAAATGATAGTGCAAAACTAGATACAAGTGACCTTAGTGCTGATGGTGGTGTTGGAGTAAGCATTGTAAATGATGCAGATGATAATGGACTCCTCTCTAAAGCAGAACTTGGAAGTGATAATAAAATCACTGTAGAAGTCTCTATTCCTAAAAACGCAGTAGCAGGTGATAAGGTAATTATTACAGGAACAGGAAACGGTGACCAAGAAGTTACCCTTACTCAAACTCAAATAGACACAGGTACAATCCAAGTTGAGTTTAATGCTCCAAACAATGGAACAACCTTTGAAACAACAGCTAAAGTAGTTGACCCAGCTGGCAATGAATCAAACACAGCCACTGATAGTGCTACTATCTCCACAGACCTTCCAGGAGCCCCAACAGTAACCATTACAGAAGATGCAAACAATGATGGCTTCATTAATGCAAATGAACTTGATGGAGATATAGATGTAGAGATTAAAGTACCAAGCGGTACCCAAGTTGGCTCTACTGTTACAGTTACAGATAATGCAGGTAATGAACAAATCATTACAGTAACTCAAGATATAATCGATAATGGTACAACCCTAACCTTCCCAGCTCCAAGTGAAGATGGAGAGATTAAGATAAATGCAATCATCACTGACCCAGCAGGTAACCCAAGCCCAGAAGGAAGTGATAGTGCAACACTAGATACAAGCAATCTTACCCCAGGACTCTCCATAGAGATTACAGAAGATGCAAACAATGATGGCTTCATTAATCAAGAGGAGTTTGATGGGGTTATAGATGTTAAAGTAACCCTTTCAGATGAAGCAGTAGCTGGAGATACACTCACAATCACAGCTTCAGCCAACACACCACAAACCATCACTCTAACCCAAGAGGATATTGATGCAGGTTATGTGGATGCATCCTTTGATGCA
>NZ_JAYESN010000413.1:0-1977 GCF_034860625.1 Lamprobacter sp. | reverse complement strand
CGCCACCCTGGGGGGCAACCTGCATCTTAAACAGAACCTGTTAGCCGCCCTGGACAGCGGGGTGCTCGATGAACGGGCCGTGCATGGCGAACTGGCGCGACTGAAGGCCGCGGGAACCCGCATCGGGCTGACCTTGAGCGGCCCGCAGCAGGCCGTCACGCTGGAGAAGGCGCTGGCCATGAAGGTTGATGGACTGCGCCTGTTCGATGCCGTGCAGGCGACTTGGAACCTGCTCGAGCCCTCATCCGGGGCGGCGTTAGACGCGGCCCATCGAGCAGGGCTGGCCGTGATCATCAAAGAAGCCCTGGCCAATGGGCGCCTGACAGAGCGCAATCAGGCGGCAAGCTTCCAGGCCCGACGCCAGCGGCTCGAGACCCTCGCCGGTCGGTTCAAGGCCTCATTCGACGCTGTCGCGCTGGCGGCCGCCCTTGCCCGCCCTTGGGCCTCGGTGGTGCTCAGTGGGGCGGCGACCGTGGCGCAGCTACACGCGAATCTGAACACCATGGAGATCCCTTGGGATGCTGAGGCTGAGGCGTTGATCGGGGCGCTTGCCGAGGACCCAACGCAATACTGGCAAACGCGCGCTGAGCTGGCATGGAACTGACGCGCGGCGTAACACGTCATCGGCGCGCACGCGTTCGGTCTTGCTGAACGCTGCACTGTTTCAGCCAAAGCCAAGTCGGTCGGCAGCCTATCTGAGGCCGTTCACGCTTCACACCCGCTTCTGCGTTTGCGTGAGCAAGACCGCCAGTGCCGCAGCCGCGATCAACGCCAGCACCGGGACTGCAAGCGGTGGCACCGGCAGCGGCAACAGCAGCCCGAACCCGATCAAGAAGCCCAAGCCAAGCAGCACCCGCACCGCCAGCCGATGCGCCAACGGGCTTGGATAGTCGAACCCGGCTAGGCGAATGCGTCGGCGGATCAGCCCATCTCCAACCGCGCCGATCAGGACGAAGCCAATGAACGGCCACCAGGCGAACAGCACCACTAGGCGCTGGATGGCCAGATAAACGGCGAACCAGATCAGATCGAGCCGAGTCTTGACCCAGGGCCAAAGCGGCACCGAGGCCAGCTTGTCGAGCTCGGGCGTCTTCTCCACGGCCGCCGCATCCGGCAACAGCAGGTCATAGCTGGCGTCAACCAGACCCGAGCGCAGGAAGACGGTTCCATACCCATGCTGCGCGGTGGCAAAGATGGCCGTTGCCGACTCCTCGCCCAACTGACGCGAGACCCAACGGACCTCCTGATCGCGCATGCGCGTCGACCAGTCGGCTGGGATCAATGCCGAGAGCAGCACGAATTCCATCAGCAGCAGGATCACGGCAACGATCGTTGCCCAAAGCCAGCTGACCTTGGTTTGAGACTCAGTGGCCATTGGATCGCACCGTCAGCCGCCGAGGGGTGTTGGTCTCGGCTTGCTCAATGCCACCATCAGGCTGAGAGGGCATCATCGCCTCAATAACGCCCTCGGGACGCTCGACCAACGCCTCCGGCGCCACCAGAATCGGCAATCGGCCCTTGATCGTCCGTCCTCCAGCCAGGCGTCCGATGTACTCGAGAATCGGCAGATGCCCCAGCAAAGCTGGCGGCAGCAGGTCACCCTCCTCCTCGATCAGGCGCTCGCCGGCATTGCCACTGTAGAGCAGTGGATTGTCCGACTGCGTACTACTGGCTTGAGTGCGCATCAGCGTCTGCAGGCGGATCTTCGGCAGACTGTCGGTGATATAGGTCTGGGTCTCGGCATCGAGTACCCGAAGGGCAATCAGGTTGTTCAGGTTCGCCAGCACCTGGGTCGCCTTATCCTTGCTGCCGGTGCGCGCAGCGAAGTCGGCAAAGCTCTGGGTGGCCACAGTCAGTCGCAGTCCGGCGCCACGGCCCTTGTTCAGCAGTTGCACAAAAGGATCGTTCATCACCTCAGCAGCCTCGTCGATGAAGACGCTGACCGGCTTGTTATTGACCCCATAGTTGTAGCGGTCG
>NZ_JAYESN010000412.1:0-1988 GCF_034860625.1 Lamprobacter sp. | reverse complement strand
TCCCGGCAGAGCACAGCAGCATGCGAGCCCACTGGGCTCCAGTCCGAGTCCGAGAAAACATCCTAGCTCGAGTTCAAGCACCGGCGGAAGCCGGATTCAAATCGATTCCTCTCAACTAGGCGGTGGTACCGGCATCGCTTGGGTGTTGCTGCTGATTCTGGGCGTCACCGCCTGGCGGTTGCTGGTGGCCGACGCGCTGCCGGTCACGCGCGATGAGGCCTACTATTTCAACTGGGCGCGTCAGCTCGCCTGGGGCTATTTTGATCATCCGCCGGGGGTCGCCCTGATCGGCGTCGGCACCTGGCTCGACCCTGGCTCAACCCTAGCCGCTCGGCTCGGCGCGGTCGCCTTGGGCGGCTTGTCGCTGTTGGTACTCTGGCGACTCTATCACGCCAGTGGCCTCAGCTCGGGCAACGGCTTGCTCCTAGCGCTCATCCTCTCGATCGCGAGTATCCCGGGGCTTATCGCTGGGGTCATCACCACGCCGGATACGGTGCTGATGCTGTGCTGGCCTCTCGCCTTGCACGAAGCCCTCCGTGCGCTCCAAGGTCAGCGCAAGCGCTGGCTCACGGCGGGCCTCGCGACCGGGCTCGGGCTGCTCGGCAAATACAGCATGGTGATGATCGGCCCGGTTTTCCTTTGGGCGCTGCTCCGTGCAGACCCACGCGCGCTGCGCACGCCTTGGCCCTATCTCGGCGGGCTGATCGCACTGCTGGTGTTCTCACCGAACCTGGTTTGGAATGCGCAGAACGACTGGCTGACCCTCAGGTTCCAGTTCGGACACGGCTTTTCGACCGACAGCGGACCGATCAGGCTCGCAGCAGATGCGTTGCCTGCGGTCACAGGGACGCATGCTTATGCGCCCGAGTCGCCGGCTCCCATGGACTTGGGCGAGCGGCTCTCCAGCCTCGGTGGCTATCTCGGCGAGCAACTGCTGTTCTGGGGGCTACTGCTAGTCCCGATCGGTATCGCTCTTTGGCGCCTTGGTCGACGCTCTCGCCTGCTCGCTGGTCAGCACTCAGATGAAAGCCCTAGTCAGCGCCCTAATCAGCACTCAGATAAATACTCAGGCTGGCATCCCTTGTGGCGATTTGCGCGGAACCTTGGTCGACGCTTTGCGGGCATCAGGCCCGAGCACAATCAAGCGACCAGCGTGCGAGCGACTACCATGCTCGACCCGGTCGCTATCTCACTGCTAGGCGCAGCGGCCTTGATGCCCTTGAGCCTATTCGCGCTGATCGCGCTCGGCAGCGAGGTCGAGGCCAATTGGGCTGCGCCCTATCTGGTCGGCGCCGCACCCTTTATTGCGCTGCTGCTGCAGCGATCGGCTGGCCACGGGATCGGTAGTGACGGCTGGGCACTCATCGCCGCCGCAGGTAACCTGGTGCTGATCAGCATTTATGTACTGTACGCCGTCACGGCCTTCCCGCCCTTGCCCGATGCGGTCGGGCGCGCACTCCGCGAGACCCAGGGCTTCGAGACATTGGCCGACTACAGCGCGCGCTTACCCGAGCCAGTGGTCGCGGATCGCTACCAGTTCGCGGCCATGTTGAACTTCTATCAGCCCCAGCTCGCGGTGAGCCAATGGCCCGGCATCACCCGACCATCGGAGTACGGGCGCGGAAAGATCGCACCGTTGCCAGACCCGCAAGCCCTGCGGCAGAGTGGTTTCTGGCTGCTCGCGCGGAAGTTCTCGGCACCTGAGATAACCGGCTTCGAAGCGCTCGAGATCCACAGCCTCTACAGCTGCCCCGATGGCCGCTTCAGCGCCATCGATGGCGCCGCTGCTTGGGAGGCCGGCGGCTGTGATGATCCTGCCAATGTTTGGCGGCTGTATCGTTATCGCTCCGAAGCGGCACCCGGAGTGGAAGCGCCATGAACAACAAGCACTGCAACACACCGACGACTCTTCGCCAGCCTGGTCACTAGAAACCAGTAACCGATGCTAGTCAAACTGGGAGCGACAGTGATCCCGCACTGATATCTTG
>NZ_JAYESN010000411.1:0-1997 GCF_034860625.1 Lamprobacter sp. | reverse complement strand
GTGGGCGAGTTGCAGCCCCGCGGCGGCGAGATAGAGCAGCGCCGCGAGAACCGCAAAAAAAGCTGTGGGCATGGAGGTTGGGCCTTGGCCCTAGGTCGCGTATACTGACTCTCTTTGTACCGATTTGTGCCCTGACAATCAATAGCGCCACGCCGAGGCAATAGCGCCGCAGCCGAAGGCTCAGCCGACACGGTCATCGTGCTCGATGCAAGATCGAGCCTGTTCGAGCGCGCGCTACCAGCATTATCCGGCCTGACGCAGCCGCCAGTGAGAATCCCATGTTCCAGAATCTCTCCGAACGCCTGACCCAGAGCCTGCGCAGCATTACCGGCAAGGCGCGCCTGACCGAGGAGAATATCCAGGGCACCCTGCGCGAGGTGCGCATGGCACTGCTCGAGGCCGATGTGGCGCTGCCCGTGGTCAAGCAATTTGTGGATGCGGTCAAGCAGCGCGCCCTCGGTCAGGAGGTGATGTCCAGCCTGAGTCCGGGGCAGGCCTTCCTGAAGATCGTTCAGGCCGAGCTTGAGGCGGTGATGGGTGGTGAGAATGCCACGCTGGACCTGGCGAGCAAGCCGCCGGCGGTGATTCTGCTCGCCGGTCTGCAGGGGGCGGGCAAGACCACCTCGGCCGCGAAGCTGGCCAAGCTGCTCAAGGAGCGTGATCGCAAGTCCGTGACCGTGGTCAGCGCCGATGTCTACCGCCCCGCGGCCATCCGCCAGTTGGAGACCCTGGCCGGCGAAGTCGGTGTGGACTTCTTTCCCAGCGACACCACCCAGAAACCCGTGGACATTGCGCGCGCGGCGCTGGCGCATGCCCGTATCCGCTTCAGCGATGTGCTGATCATCGATACCGCCGGTCGGCTCGCCGTAGACGAGGCCATGATGGCCGAGATCGCCGAGCTGGAGCGCGAGATCAAGCCGGTGGAGACGCTGTTCGTGGTCGATGCCATGACCGGTCAGGATGCGGCAAATACCGCCAAGGCCTTTGGCGATGCGCTGCCGCTGACCGGGGTGATTCTGACCAAGGTGGATGCGGACACCCGTGGCGGCGCGGCATTGTCCGTGCGCAGCGTGACCGGCAAGCCGATCAAGTTCCTCGGCGTGGGCGAGAAGACCGCAGCGCTGGATCCCTTCCATCCGGACCGCCTGGCCTCGCGCATCCTGGGCATGGGCGATGTGCTGTCGCTGATCGAGGAGGCCGAGCAGAAGGTCGACCGCGACAAGGCAGAGCGCCTGGCGCGCAAGGTGCGCAAGGGGAAGAAGTTCGACCTGGAGGATTTTCGCGACCAGCTGCAGCAGATGAACAACATGGGCGGGGTGAACAGTCTGCTGGAGAAAATGCCCGGTATGGGCAATATGGCGCAGCTGGCCGAGCAGAAGCTGGACATGAAGATGTTCGTGCGCATGGAGGCCATGATCAATTCCATGACGCCCAAAGAGCGGCGCAATCCCGAGCTGATCCAGGGGGGGCGCAAGCGGCGCATTACCCAGGGTTCGGGAACCCAGGTGCAGGATCTCAATCGCCTGCTCAAGCAGCACAAGCAGATGCAGAAGATGATGAAAAAGATGAAGGGGGGCGGGCTGCAAAAAATGATGCGCGGCCTCGGGGGTATGATGCCCCCGGGCGGTGCAGGCGGCCCCGGCGGCGGCATGCCGTTTCGCTGAGGGCGCGCGCTCCAGGCTTGTCAGCGGGTCGGGCCGGTAATATGTGGCCGCTTTTGCAGGTGGGTGTACGGGGCGCAGGCTTTGCAAGTACAGCGCTTTTCCGTATGATACGCCACCTTTCCGGCGGCAGTGGCGACTGCAGCCCGGCTGTGTACGGCGCCGGCCCGGTGAGCCGTCCAGAAATCACGCCGCAACTCAAGGACTTGCAAAAAATGGTAACGATTCGTTTATCCAGGGCGGGCGCCAAGAAGCGCCCGTTCTACCACCTGACCGTGACTGACAGCCGTCGCTCAAGAGATGGCCGCTTCATCGAGCGCGTGGGGTTTTTCAACC
>NZ_JAYESN010000410.1:0-2002 GCF_034860625.1 Lamprobacter sp. | reverse complement strand
GACTCAGTGTTTCGGGTTGTCCAGGAGCCTTGAGACGACAAACTGCGCGAACGGCAGGGCGCAGGTCAAGGCCGGCGAGACGGCGTTGAGCACATGCAGGCGCTTGGCATCGCCCTCGATGACGAAATCCATCACCAACTGGTTGCTGGTGCGCTCCACTAACTGTGCGCGAATGCCGGGCCGGCCGTGGCGGTGAAAGCCCATCGTCTCGGCACCCTCGAGCAGAGTGGCAGCCTCGGCCACCAGGTAGGAACGGCGCTGCTTGCGCAGCTCTTGGAACGCGAGGGTGCGAAAATCATTGCGGTTGCTGATCAGCATGGCCAGTTCGCGCCCGGCCACCTCCAGCAGCTCGTTGGCGCGCAAGCCACTCAAACCGCCGTAGTGCTCCCGCCACCAGGCCGGGAGGGCGGTGGGGCCGATCTTGGTGTGTCCATCGACCGTGCGCGTGACGTGGACGCCAAGAAACGGCTGGCGCAGATCCGGTACCGGGTAGAGGTGCAGGCGTGGGGCTTCGGTGCCGGGATCAGCGTAGCGGTACAGGCCCTTGAATGGCAGCAAGGTGTAGCGCTGGCCGAAGCCGAAGTCGTGCGCAATCCGATCGGCGTAGAGCCCGGCGCAGTTGATGAGGGTGCCGGCCTGGATGCGCTCCGAGCCGGCTTGGATGCGGTTGTCGCCGAGATGACCACGATAAGGATGGTTGCAGAGCAGGGTGCCGCCGGCGGCGAGGACATCGGCCTGTTGAGCGGCCAGGAGTTGCGCCGGGTCGACGCTGGCGGTGGCGGGCACGAACAGCGCATGGCCAAGGGTGCGCGCGCGCGGCTCAAGGGCGCGGGTCTCGGCCTCATCCAGGCGCTGGACCTCGACGCCATTGGTGTGACCGCGTTGCTCCAGTGTTGCCAGGCGCGCGTGCTCCTCGGCATCACGCGCGACGATGAGCTTGCCGCAGCGCTCCAAGGGCAGACCACGCTCGGTGCAGTAGGCTTGCCAGGCGGCGTTGCCCTCGCGGGTGAAGCGGGCCTTGAGGCTATCGGCGCTGTAGTAGATGCCGCTGTGCAGCACGCCGCTGTTGCGACCGCTGGCGTGCTGGCCAGGTGCGGATTCCTTCTCGATCAGGGTGACCCGCGCGCCGGGGTCGCGCTGCTGCAGCGCGCGGGCGATGGTGAGGCCGATGATGCCGGCGCCGATGATCAGATAGTCTGTGTTCACAGGGGTGGCGCTGTTGGGTGTTGGTCTCTACCAGTCTCCCCGCTGTCACTCTACTATGGCCGCAGCACCTGGCACAGGCCAAGCGACTTTTATGGCCGCTCCACTTGATTGCCGGTTAACATTGACCTAATCCCAGCCCAAAGACAGTGACTCAGGCTTCAGGCGCATTGCTGTTGAATATGATTTTCGTCGTGTTCTTGGCTGTATGATGGCGATTCATCATCAAAGGGGATAACAAGCCGCGCCTGGCTCAGTTGCGTTTGAAGGGTCACCATCCCATCGGCACGCATAAAGTCATAGCGATGTTGTCGGTGGAGATGCTGAATCTTTCGCAAAGCATTAACAAGCGGGTTCTGGCTATCTGGGGAATAAGTCACCATGCCCGAAAAATGAATCAGACTGTCGTAATCAAGTTGACTCATCACTCGATCGGCGAGGAAGTCGAGCGTTTCTTTTCGGCTTTCAGAAAACCAGTCTGCAGAAAGCACCAAATCCCATAATGGCTCAATGGGATCACGCGCAATCATGCACTTAATCTGGAATGGCCCTTTCTCTTTTTCGATTTTCGCGAGAGCCGTTCCGATGCTGACATAGAGATCGCGCATCGTTCCTCCGCAAATTCTTTTGCAGCAGCCAGCATGTCAAACGCATCCTGCTGGGTCGCCAGCGCTGGATCTTCGTAGCGCCGCGATTCATCCCAGTTGATCGCGACAGACCAGGACGAAAATCTCTTGATCCTCTGCTCTTGGCCCGTCAGTGGGACCAGTACATCCAAGTCATGGACCTTGAGGAATTT
>NZ_JAYESN010000409.1:0-2012 GCF_034860625.1 Lamprobacter sp. | reverse complement strand
CGGCTGCGCCAAGGGCTGATCCATTATCGCGCGCGCTACCCAAAGCCTCGCCGCGGCGGGCACGGCGAACTGCTTGAACGCCTCTACCTGATCTACCACCAGGAGAACCCTGACATGGCCTACACCATGGAAGACTTTCTACGCGAGACCCATGAGCTGGTGCTTGCCAACATGACCCCAGAAGAGCGGCTCAAGGGGCTACCGCCTGATGAAGTCCTCAAACGCTACGATCCGGAGGAGCGACTCAAGGGGCTTGATCCGGAGGAACGACTCAAGGGGCTCGATCCGGCCACCATCGAGGTTTGGCTGGCCAAGCAACGTGGGGATCATTGAGCGTCAGCTAGACCGGGAAAAACAGGGACGGGTCACCATTAACCCCCTGTTTGGTGATTTCTCTGGCTCCTGCCGCTCGATCGGGCTGTTTGCTGGTGAGCTGGAACTGGTTGACACCCTGGAGACGGGCTGTGGCTATCCGCTGTATCAGGCGGGCTTTGAGCAAAAGCGTCAGGCGCTTGCTGAGCGGCTGACGGCCTGCGGTATCGAGGTTCCCTCTGCGCCTGCTGCGTCGCTGAGGACGATGAATCGGTCTAGATAGGGGGTTTTGTAGCTACCGGCGTCTTCAATGAAGGAGCAGTGCTCGCGCGAGATGTTCATCCGGGTGCCGCTATCGACCAGGTGGAGGTCGTTGTTGGGGGCTTCGTTACCGAACTTGGGCCGTTCGATGCGGCCGACGCGGCCGTTGATCAGCTTGGTGCGCGATTCTCGTCCGATGCGATACGGGAAATGGAGGATCGAGACCGCGTTGAGGATCTGTCGCTTGGCTTCGGGTGATGGATGGTCTTGCAGGTTGATTGGCTTGCGGTCTCCAGGCCTCTGCGTCTGCGCATTGTACAAAGCGCGAAACCCAGGACGCACCACCTGAACGATGATGATGTGGCGGGCGAGCCGCTATACGCGCTCCATGACTGATGAGACCACCACCGAGCCCCGCGACGAGCGCCTGCGCCAATGGCATCGGTGCCTGTGAAATAAGGTTTCAGGCTCAACCGGCAGCAAATCACTCGACCGGTAGCGATGACCAGGGTCACTCAAGGCGCCCATCAGGGCCGCAGTCGGCTATCCTGCCCGGCATGAAGACCGACCACCCGATCTATCTGTTTCTGCGCAGTGGCCCCGAGGCCTTTCGGGTGCTCACCGGCGGCCTGCGGCTTGAAGGCGCCTACAGGGTCTGCTCGCTGACCGCGGGAACGGGGTCAAGTCTTGCAATCCCCTGCGCGATACCCAAAGCGACCAGCGGGAATTGCTGGTCACGCTTCAAATAAATCGGCGTGGGTGCCGGCACGCACGAAATTGATGGTCTTACCCTCGACCTGGTAGATCAGCAGGAAGTCGCCGCCGATGTGGCATTCCCGGTGATCGGCCCAGTCGCCCTTGAGTGGGTGGTCCAGCCATTCAGGCCCGAGTGGCGCATCGTTGGCAATGAGCAGCAGCATCGCTTGCTTGAGTCGCTTCATGTCGTAGCGCCCGGAACGGGACAGCCGCTCCCAGTCCTTCCGGAATGCCTTGGCGTAGTCGGCTGCCCGTGGTAACGAGGGTCGTTTACTGCTTGCGGCTTTTTTCGAGGTCATCGAAGAGCGCGTCGGCGGACTGGAAACGGGCCGAGCGTGCTTTCATCATCGCTCGCGATTCTTCCATGGCCGCACGGGTCTGGGCATTGGGTACCTTCAGCTCCAGCGGAAAAGCCTGATCGTTGACCACGCGCTTGAGCAGAATCCGCACGGCATCCGAAACCGACAGCCCCATGGCCGCCAGCGCCTCGCTGGCCTGAGCCTTGATGTCGTCATCTACACGGACATGTAGCATCGATGTGTTCGCCATGATAGAACCTCCTGAATTTGGCTATTCTGTATCTCATACGAGATACGGTCAAGGCGCAAAGTTCCCGATCCCGAACCATTCAGTTACGGGGACGGTCTGGCCGCCAAGGTGGGTTGGAATTCTGGTTCTTTGAA
>NZ_JAYESN010000408.1:0-2012 GCF_034860625.1 Lamprobacter sp. | reverse complement strand
AAGTTACTTCTGAATAGTTCCAATTTTATATGTTTTTTCATTATCACACCAATCAAAAAGCCGCCCACGGGTTTTGATTGGTCTCCTTTGAGACTGTGAAAGAACCCAATCCTAAACACTATAAAACATTCTACCAAAATCACCCTAAAATTAACCACCATAAAATCATAAAAACAGTAGAATAAGTGCCATATAAAGGGTATTTATGGGTATATACAAACAAGGCTTAAACCGTAAACAGCAGCTAATGTTTCCACCAAGTTTAGATGAGTTAGTAGAAGAAGATAATGTAGTTCGTGCCATAGAAGCATATGTAGATACACTAGATATTTTTAAACTCAACATAAAAACTAAAAAAAGTCTCATCAAAGATGGACAACCAGCATTTCATCCTAAGCTACTGTTAAAAATATATATCTATGGTTATCTCAATAAAATAAGAAGTTCAAGAAATCTCGAAAAAGAAAATAACAGAAACATAGAACTGATGTGGCTCACACAAGGATTAAGACCCTCATATAAAACTATTGCCAACTTCAGAAAAAATAATCCTAAAGCCTTAGAGACTATATTTAAAGAGTTTAGTATACTCCTTAAAAATCTCAAACTCATAACAGGTGATTTAGTTGCAGTAGATGGAGCATTTTTAAGAGCTAATGCTAGTAAGAATACTCTTATCATGAGAAAGACAGTAAAAAAAGATTTAGCAAAAATAGATGAAGATATAAAAAACTATATGACTCTTCTTGAGACACTAGATAAAGAGGATAAAAACGCTACAAACCTAAAAATCTCAAAAGAGGATATAGATAAACTCCTTACTAAAAAAGAGGAGTATCAAAAAGATTTAGATATGCTAGATGCTCTAGGAAAAGAGCAACACAATAAGACAGATAAAGATGCTACAGTTATGAGTAAACCTGCACATAATCTTATGGCTTATAATGCTCAGATAGCAGTTGATGACAAATACAAGTTTATAGTAGCTACTGATATATCTACAAATGGTCACGACTTAGACCAACTCCACAATATGGCAACAAGAACTAAAGAGATAACAGATAACCCAAATATGGTACTAACAGCTGATAAGGGTTACTACAGTAGCAAAGAGATTAAGAAGTGTATAGAAGATGATATAGAGACCATCATACCACCAAGAGCTACAGCAAAAACTAAAAAAATAAAGAGTGCAAGATTTTCTAAAAACCAATTTATCTACAATCATGAAGATGATTGTTATATCTGCCCTAATAATCAAGAACTCAAAAAGATAGAAAAACAGTATGAAAGAGATGGAAGAATGCTAGATGTCTATAGAGTTTCTAGTAGTTACTGCAAAGTTTGCCCTTTGAAGAAAAACTGTCTATCAGATGCAACACCAAATAAACAGATGTATAGATGGGAACATGAGGATATTATAGATAACTACACAACAAAAATGAATACCCAAGAAGCCAAAGCAGTAGTAAAAAAAAGAGGCTCCATAGTAGAACATCCATTTGGAACCATAAAAAGAACATTAGGCTGGGATCACTTTCTTGTTAGAACAAAAAAGAAAGTTCTTGGAGAGAACTCTCTCATTATGTTTACCTACAACTTTAAACGATTACTAAACCTCATAGGGACAGCTCTGTTTAAAAAACTCTGCATTGCTATAAAAGAGAATGATTTAAGCCAAATAAGAGAAGAAATAGCAGCTTATATCTTGGCGTTTGGAGTTCATTTAGCCTATTTTTTTAGATATTTTATTATTTTACAAAATATCCCAAAAAAGATGAGATATTTGAAAAATTGAGTTGAGAATTTAGGCTAAATTAGGGGTGAATTGGACTAAGTTCACAGTCTCACTAATTTGTTATGTATATTATTTCAATAGTTCGTACCATCGCTTTAGTACCAAAACTCTTTCTTTGATGATAGGTGTAATCATTCTATCCACTGCTCCTGCCCTCATTAAGGCATACATGGTGCCTTGTTTAGAATAATCCCTGTTAAGTATTATAGAGTTG
>NZ_JAYESN010000407.1:0-2013 GCF_034860625.1 Lamprobacter sp. | reverse complement strand
CATACATGGCCCACATTCTGTCTAATCAACTGTTCGGTGAAAACTGCCGCCATGGCGCAAGCTCTTAAAGAACCCGCCCGAGCATGAAGAAAAAGGTCTATATCGAAACGTCGATTCCCAGTTATCTCACTGCGAGGCCCAGCAGAGACGTCAGGGCTGCAGCTTGGCAACAGATCACAGGGCAATGGTGGGATGAAGCGCGTTCCAGATATGACTTGTTCACGTCGGAGTTAACTCTAACCGAAGCGTCAGCCGGAAATCCTGAAGCAGCGAAAAGGCGACTCAGAGCAATCGAAGACGTCCCTGAGCTCAGAATAGATAGAGAAGTTCAGGAATTTGCGGAACGCTTGATAGCAGAAGGAGGGATTCCTCCACAGGCTGAAGCAGATGCCCTGCATGTTGCCGTTGCTGCTGTTCACAATATCGACTACCTTCTTACGTGGAATTGCCGACACATCGACAATGCAGCGAAGAAGCCTATTATTCGCTCGATCTGTGAGAAAGCGGGTTATTCATACCCAGAAATCTGTACTCCTCTGGAGTTGCTACCCGAGGAATAATGCAATGTATCAAGACGAAATCATCGCTGAAGTCTGGAAGAATCGAGACGCTTATGCTAAAAAACACCATTACAGCCTGGCTGAGATGGTGGCGGATCTTCAAGCTAGGCAGGAAGAGCGAGGATCAAAAGTCGTAGACCACCGAACAATCGGCTCAACCCGACCGCATACTGCGCCGTCGAACTGAGGGCAGTGGTCAGAGATTCTCCACATCTTCCGCGAAGCCAAAGACCTCGATACCCAGTCGCTCGGCCACCGGGGGTGCCTCGGGCCGCACCATCGGTGAGATCACCAGCTTGCGGCTGACCTCGCGGCCGTGGCGGCGCTGGTAGTACTGGACCTTGCGCTCGAAGGTGTAGATGTCCGATTTCGACATCGATGACTTGAGTTCGCAGAGGATCAGGTGGCCATTGCGCACGATGATGTCGATCTCGACCTGATCGGGGACGCCGAAGACCGTGCCCTCGTCATCAAACTCACGTTGATCACTTCGACGCCAAAGGACTTCTCCAGGATACCCTTGAGGGCAGAACGGAAGCTGACCTCGGAGGCTAGGTCCCAGCGAGCGCCGAGGGCGCCAATACTCTGTTCGTGCCGGGTGCGCGCCTGCCGGATCTCATCGAGTAGCTGGTGGTTGATGCGGTTCTGCTCGTCCCACTTACGGTTCTGTTCGGCTAGATGGCGGTTCTGTTCATCCCACTTGCGGTTCTGTTCTTCCCACTTGCGCTCCTGCGCTTCGCGGTCAGCCGCCAGCTCACGAAGCACCCGATCGAAGCGATCGTCGAACCGCTCACTGCTGACCGCCGTGCGGCGGATCAGGTCTTCTAGCCAGAGGCGAAAGCCTGTGTCTTGCTGCAGCAGGGCTGGCAGCTCGGTCTGAAGCTGGGATTTGATCTCTTCAATAGACATCTTGGTAGCCCTTGTCGCTCGCTCCGATCAATCAAGCCAAAATCCACTGGCCTCGGCTTCCTGACGAGCGTAAACAGTCAGCGCGATTCAGTCCACCTGCAAGAAATCACTCCCCGCTGGGCGATTGAAGCGGAACATGGCATAGTCGAGCTGGGGGTTGCGCTTCAGGTCGGTGAAGATGAACCGGGTGAGCTGGCCGAAGCGGTCTTCCATCAGCAGATTGTCGAGCTGGCCATCCTTGAAGGCGATGCGCAGTTTGACCACCTCGGTGTCCTCGGCCTTGGGGACCAACTCGACCCAGGTGCGACCGTCGCCCTCATCGAGATTGCTGAGCTTGAAATAGTCTTCGACCGGTTGCTCGCTGGCCAAGAGCTGGGCCGGGGTGCCGTCGAGGATCTTCTTTTGGCTGCTGTGGGTGACCTGATTGAGCTCCTTGTCGTGGACGTAGATGCGCGAGCCATCGGCGACGATCTCTTGCTCATTGGGCGTCTCGTAATCCCAGCGGAATCGGTTTGGCCGCAGTAGGTAGAAGGTTCCGGTCGAT
>NZ_JAYESN010000406.1:0-2015 GCF_034860625.1 Lamprobacter sp. | reverse complement strand
GATGAACCTGGCGAACGGCGCTTGCGCCCGTTGTATGGGCAGCGCTCGGGACAAGGGAATACGCGCTATGTGCGCGATCCCAAGCGGCTGGCCGAGCGGGTCAGCACGGCGCGCTCGTTTCAGCTGGGTACTGGGGTGGCGGTCTAGGCCTGGGTCCCGGCTTCCCGGCCCGGACCCAGGCATCGGTGCTGGCCGGCCGTGCCTTGCTTGAGCTCTGTAGTGTGATGTCAGCCGTCATGCTAAGCTGTTTTTCTGAAATTCAGAAAAGCGGAGCATCTGATGCGTGAAATCCTGACGGTGTCGAGTCGCGGCCAGGTCACCCTGCCAGCGGGGATACGCAACCAGCTGGGCATCAAGCCGGGTGACGCATTGATCGTTGAGGAATGCGAAGGCGAATTGCGGTTGAAACCGGCCGCAGTGTTGGAGCTCGAGCGCTACAGTGATGCTCAGATCGCGGAGTGGGATCGCGCCGATACGCTCTCGGCTGGCGAGCGCAGGCGCATCCTTGAGCGTCTGCAACAGATCTGATGCGTCTGTTTCTGGACGCCAACGTCCTTTTTACGGCAGCGCATAACCCGAACGGTAAGGCCGCACTTATCGTGGAGTTGGCGCAAGCGGGTCTGTGGCAACTTGCGACCAGCGCCTTTGCGCTGGAAGAGGCGCGCCGAAACCTCGAGCGCAAATATCCGGCGTGTTTGCCTGAGCTTGAAACGCGGATTGCGGAGATTCGCATCGTGATCGATCCTGGTCTTGGTCAATGTCCGGAAGGCCTGGTGGAAAAAGACTGCCCAATCTATCGGGCGGCCCGCGCCTGTAAAGCCGATGTTTTGTTGACGGGTGATATTCGGCATTTTGGGTTTCTCATGAATGCGCCAGACAAGACAGAGGGCGTGTGCATTCAAACGGTCGCGGATTTCCTGGATGGCTTTCCGGGATAAACCCGGGACAGACCACGTTTTCTTCCGCTCCGTCATCCCGGCCGGGACGACTGGGCCACCGATTCGGGCGCATCCGCCACGCATTCGGCTATCCTCACAGGCATGAAAACCGACCACCCGATCTACCTGTTTCTCCGCAGCGGCCCCGAGGCCTTTCGCGTGCTCACCGGTGGTCTGCAGCTCGAAGGCGCCTACGAGGTCTGCTCCCTGACCATCAAAAGCCTCGAGCGCCGCCTTGATGGCCTGGTGCAACCCGATGGTCACGCAGGCCCCGCCTACGTGGTCGAATTCCAGGCCCAACCCGTGGCCAAGTCCCTTTACAATCTGACCGCCAAGATTGGCCTTTACGGTGAAGAGCACGCCGAGTCCGAAGTGCTCGGCATCGCCGTGTTCCTGCGCGCCACCGACATCCCCGCCCGACCCAGCTGGGTGCATGCGCAAGGCTCGCCGATCCGCTGTGTCAGTCTCGACAGCTTCCTGCGCGAGTGGCTCGAGCGCGAGCCCGAGAACCCCTATGTCGCGGTCTTTGCACCGCTGATCATCGACAGCGATGCCGAGCTGACGCAGCGCGCACCAGTGCTCTGGCAGACGATCCAACAATCGCCACTCGACGCAGAAACCCGCGAGACGCTGTCAGAAGTGTTGGAATTCTGGTTTTTTGAACGCTTTAGCGGCAAGACCGCGCAGGAGATCTGGACCATGTTGAATCTGACGACGCCGATTCAGGAGACGAAGGCCTATCAATCCATCTTTGCCGACGGCAAGACCGAGGGCAAGACCGAGGGCAAGACCGAGGGTAAGGCCGAAGGCAAGACCGAGGCTAAGGTCGGAACGCTCTGCCGACAGCTCACCCGTCGCTTCGGCCCGCTGCCACCCTGGGCCGCGCAGCGCATCACCGCAGCGTCCGAAGCACAGCTCGACTCCTGGCTGGATGACATTTTCGAGGCCAACAGCGTCACCGATTTACTCGGAGACGAAAAAGATTAACATCACTGATCCGCCTCCCAATCGGGCTGTGAAGACCATTCGCGAAGGCATCAGATTGCTGGTACAACAGCCGACGTGAAAGACGAGAGA
>NZ_JAYESN010000405.1:0-2020 GCF_034860625.1 Lamprobacter sp. | reverse complement strand
TCGGACCCGTTCGAGTCCATCCATCACTGACGACCAGGCCACCGTCGCCCGATTCCCAGCCACACCCTCATAGTAGCTTTGGTTGCTCGCATCCGCCGGCAGGCCCGCCCAGATGCGCGAGAGGTTATGCGCAAAGGCGTCGTCCGGTAGCCGACCCGCCTGCCAGGCCTCCAGCCCCGCATCGCGGGCGAGGGTCATCGCCATGCGATCCTGCAGTTCCGGTGTGAAGCGTTCCTGTCCATTGAGTCCAAGCCGGTTCATCAGATCGTCGAGCGTGTCATCGATGATCTGATAGCGCCCCACCGGCGAGCCGCCGCGCTCGGCGACCAAGCGCTGTTGCAGCGCTTGGATCTCGTGAAGGGTCAGGTCACTGAGGTTCAACGCCGACTGATTGGCATCGCGATAGAGCGCATTGTAGTTGCCCAGTGACTCAGGACCAGCGACCAGATCGAGCACCTGCCCGGTAACGCCACCGGTAACCGCAAAATGGATCAGTCCCTGGCTAGTCGAGCCGGATTCCAACGTTTTTTTTTCCGACTCATCGACGACAGACTGTGCCCGGTTATAGGCGATGATGCCCGTCAGCTTGCTGTTGTCGAGACTGTGCGCGGCGTCAGTCAACTGCCCGGCGATCGCCTGGCCCAACTCCGGTCCGTGCTCATCGATCAGCCGGTCGAGTTGCGCCTGATGCGAGGGGAGTGTGATCTCCACACCGCTGAGGGCGGTATGGCCCATCCATGCCCAATCGACCCGGCCGCGGTAAAACGCCTCCTGAGACTCCGTCAGCGCCTGCGGTGGCAGCGTCTGCAGCTGATAATCGGCCAGGGTGCTAATCGCATCGCCATAACGCTCGCGCGCCTGCGCCACCGCCACCGCACCCTGCCAGCCCTCCCCGCTCTGCAGACCGCTGAGCAGGCCATTGAAGGCCTCGATCGCGCGATCGCCCTTGATCATGCCGCGGCGCAGCAGGTTCTCGATGCCGCCGGCGAGGGCATCGGTGCTCGCCTCGGCCGGCGAGCGGTAGCTGTTGGCCTCGGTGATGATCTGCCGCTCCCAGTGTGCCGCGCGCGCGGCCGCGACCCGCTGCGTCTGTCCTTGTTCGACGCCCGCGAAACGGGACTGCGCTCCGGCATGGAAGGCATCGACGCCCGCTGCGCCAGTGCTGATTGCTCCGGCCCCATTGCCCAACCCAGCCGCCGCCGCGCGTGGATCAAACAGTCCCGCGCCCATCACCTGATCGCGTGTCGATCCGAACGTCCCGCCTGCACCGAAACCGCCAACCCCTCCGACCGGCTCAGGATCAGCGCCCGTCCCACCAGGCCCATGGAAGGCCTCGCCCAGGAGGCCGAACGCGGTTTCGCGCGCTTGCAAGCGCTCGCCATCGCTGAGTGCCCGCTCTGGCTGTGCGAAGCCGGCCAGCAGATGCATCGCGGCCGCAGCGCGCGCCTGCTCGGGGTTGGCGAACACACCCATGGCGTTGTACCAGCTCGCAACCCGTTCGTGATCCCCGGTCAGCCCAAGCCGATCGATGGCCCCATAGGCCTGCTGGGCCAACGCGGGCTGGCTGGCCAGACGCTGGCCGACCTCGGCGGCGCGATAGCTGCCGGAGGCCGCGGCCGACTGCGACAGCCGCTCGGCACGCTGATGGGCGCGGCTGTCCTGGACCAGATCGGAAGCGCTCTCTTGTAGCTGAGCACTGTCCTGGCGGCTAAGGCCTTCGGTGAACACACTGCGGTTGCCCTGCTGAGCATCCTGCCTGACGGACTCGGCGAGATTCGTCTGGAAGCTCGTCTCTGAACTGACCCGAGCCGCGATGGTGTCAGCGATCTCCCCCGATAGGCTGTCGCCGACGCGGTACTGGCTTTGCAATCGACCCTGCAACTCGGCGCTGATGGCCTTGCGCGAGTGACCTTCTCCGGCAAGGCTGGCCCCCGTCGCCAGCATGCCTGCCATTTGGTTCTCAGATAAGCTGGCTTGCTCATAGCTCCGTTTCAGGTCGGTGCCCTCGGCAAACAATGTC
>NZ_JAYESN010000404.1:0-2025 GCF_034860625.1 Lamprobacter sp. | reverse complement strand
CCCGACTTCGACTATTCGCCCTCAGATTCGGCCGAATCCGGCGTATTTTGACGCCTGGCGGCGCGTAAGCACCTGATTTTCCTGACGCCGCCTGTCGAAATCCCGCTGTAGTGCCGACCTAGGTCGTTGAGCTGCCGTGCTTTTTCACCGACACTGGCGGCATGTTCTTGCGCTCAAAGACGCGCCGTAAAGACGGCAAGGAACACCGCTACTGGAGCATTATTGAGAATCGCCGTGTCGCCAGCGGGCGCGTGGTGCAGCGCCAGGTGCTGTACCTCGGCGAGATCAATGACGCCCAGAAAGCAGCCTGGTGCCGCACCATTGCGGTGGTGAGTGAAGACGACGGGGCCTCGGCGCAGGTGGCCCTCTTTCCCGAGGATCGCTCGGTCCCGGTGCTGGATTGCGACGTCATCCAGGTGCGCCTGAGCGGCTTACAGTTGCGCCGCCCGCGTCAATGGGGCGCGTGCTGGCTGATGTGCGAGCTGTGGGCGCAGCTGCGTCTGGATGACTTTTGGGCGCCGCGTTTGTTGCCAAGCCGCAAGGGCACGCGCTGGCTCAACGTGCTCAAAACCCTGGTCTGTTACCGCCTGATTGACCCCGGCAGCGAATGGCGACTGCATCGGCATTGGTTCGACCACAGTGCCATCGGCGATCTGCTCGGCGAGGATTTCACCGTCGCCCACAGCCACACGCTGTACCGCTGTCTGGACAAGCTGCTTGCGCACAAGCGCGCGCTGTTCTCCTCTCTGCAGGAGCGTTGGGTCTCGCTGTTTGGGGTGCGCTTCGATGTCCTGCTCTACGACCTGACCAGCACCTATTTCGAGTCCGATCCGCCCGAGGCCGGCAAGCGCCGCTTTGGCTACAGTCGCGACAAACGCCCAGATTGCGTCCAGGTCGTCATCGCGCTGATCGTCACCCCCGAGGGGTTCCCGTTGGCCTACGAGGTGCTGCCGGGTAATACCAGTGACAAGACGACGCTGACGGACTTCCTGGCCAAGATCGAGGCGCAGTATGGCCGGGCCGATCGGGTCTGGATCATGGACCGCGGCATTCCCACCGAGGAGTCGCTGGCACAGATGCGTGCCAGCGAGCAGCCCGTACACTACTTGGTGGGAGTCCCCAAGGGGCGACTGACCAAGCTCGAGAAGGCCTTTCTCAGCAAACCCTGGGCACAGGTGCGCGAGCAGGTCGACGTCAAGCTCTTGGACAAAGACGGGGAGGTCTACGTCCTCGCGCGCAGCCTCGGTCGGATGCACAAGGAGCGTGCCATGCGTCAACGTCGGCTCAAGCGGCTGTGGCAACGCCTCAAGGAGCTGCAGCGTCAAGCACCCGCGCGCGATGAGCTGCTCATCAAGCTCGGTGCAGCCAAGAAAGAGGCAGGGCGCGCCTATCACTTGTTGCGCATCACCCTGCCTGAGGTGGATCAACCGGTTACCGCCGAGACCTTCACCTTCGTGCTCAACCGCAAAAAGCTGCGTCAAGTGCGCCGCCGTGAGGGCCGCTACCTGCTGCGCTCCAATCTCTGCGACGAAGATCCGGGCACGCTGTGGCGTCATTACATCCAACTCACCGAGGTAGAGCAGGCGTTCAAGGAGCTGAAAGGGGACCTGTCGATCCGTCCGATCTTCCATCAACGCGATGACCGCATTGAGGCACACATCTTTGTGGCCTTCCTTGCCTACTGCCTGCAAGTGACCCTCAAGCAGCGCCTGCGCGCCTTGGCCTCCGGGCTGACGCCACGCGCGGCGTTGGAGAAGTTCGCCGCACTGCAGATGGTCGATGTGCATTTGCCAACCACTGACGGGCGAACCCTGATCCTTAGTCGCTATACCGAGCCCGAGAAGGATCAGCAGTTGCTCCTGAATCAGTTGCGCCTGACATTGCCCGAGCAGCCTCCACCGAGGATCACTTCCGAGCAGGTATCACAAAGCGCCTGATCCACAGCTTGTAGTGCCGACCTTTTTCTTCGTGGAACGGAGAATCAATGGCTTGCTGCGGAGCAAGGGCCGAATAGTCGAAGTCGGG
>NZ_JAYESN010000403.1:0-2027 GCF_034860625.1 Lamprobacter sp. | reverse complement strand
AGCGACGTTATGCCGCATCCTCGGTTATGCCGCATGGCATTGCGCAAGTTCAGCGGATAGGGGTTGGGTCTCTGATCCTTGGCACATATTGAGTCGGCATAATCACAGTCCCTTAAGGAAAGCGAGCAAGCTGTCATCCGGCTGGACTCGAACTGGTGGAATTTCAGCAGGATCAGTGCAACTGAGCGCACGTTCCTTGATCTGCATGTCCGCGTGCAGATACTGTTGTGTCGTCTCGATCGACTCATGTCCGAGCCACAGAGCGATCACAGCGAGGTCGACCCCATGCTGCAAAAGCGCCATGGCCGCCGTATGGCGCAACGTATGGGGCGTGATTCGACGCTCGCGTAACGACGCGCATGTCGTGCTTGCCGACAGCACGTGACGATGGACGATGTGCTGCAAGGCGTCAGCGCTCAGACAGTGACCACGAAGACTGGGAAAGACGGGTTGGTCGGCGCGTGGGGATTGTTCAGCCAGCCAATCGCGCAGGATCACCACCACATCGGTGCGCAACGGCGTGTTGCGTTGCTTGCGCCCCTTTCCCAGACAGCGGACAAAGGCGCTGCTGTCGAGTTCGACATCACGCGCACACCAGGCGCGCAGTTCCTGGCTGCGTAACCCGGTCTGAACGGCCACGAGCAACAGCACGCGATCTCGCCGCCCAATCCAGGTCGATAGGTCCGGAGCGGCTAGAAGCGCGGCTGTTTCCTGTTCATTCAGGAATTCGACCGTGCGTTTGGCGTGCCGCTTGGTCGGGATGGCCAGCACCTGCTGGCATTGCAGCAAACACTGTGGCGCCTCATAGGAGACGAAGTGAAAGAACGCATGCAGCGCCGCCAATCGACAGTTGCGCGTCCTGATGGCGTTGCCGCGTTGGTGCTCCAGATGATCGAGGAAGGCACACAGGAGCGCGGCGTCCAGATCCTCGAGTGTTAACTGCGAGGGAACCTGTTGGCGGTGTTCAGACACATAGCTCAACAGCAACCGAAAGGTATCGCGATAGCCGGCGATGGTATGTCGACTTGCCCCAAGCTGTGTTTGTAACCGCCCGATGAAGAAGCGCTGAATGAGCGCCGGCAGTGGCGTTGCACTCATGAGCGCTCACCTCCCTGAGGGGCCAGCACCCGCTCGGAGGCGAGCGTGAGCAGTTCGGGAACCGCTTGCAGATACCAATAGGTTTCGCGCGGGCTTGCATGCCCAAGATAGGTCGTCAACCGCGGCATGAGCCGGCTCACATCCTCTCCAGCGCGGTACCAGGCGATCAGCTGACGGGTGGCGAAAGTGTGCCTGAAATCTTGCAGCCGAGGGCCCCGTCCGCTGCGCCCAGGCTGACTGGGACGCAAGCCCAGTGGCTGGCACAGCCGCGCAAAGGTCTTGCGCGCCCGATCACCAGGGACAGGTGTCCCCTGGGGCGTGAGCAGAAAGGCGGAGGTCTTGCGCTGCGGCAGGAGACGATCACGTTGCTCGGCATACTGCGCTAAGCCCGCTGTCGTCGATGGCGTGATCGGAACCAGCCGCGATTTGCCGCCTTTCGACCCTTGAATCATCAGCACCTGCGCGTGCAGATCAACGTCATCCACAGTGAGCTTGAGTGCCTCGCCAGGACGCAGTCCAGTGGCGGCGAGCAATCCGATCAGGGTTTCGAAGGTGGCACGTTGCAACAGGCCACCGTTGAGTTGGCGCGCTTCGCCCATCAAGGCCGAGACCTCCTCAGGGCGGTAGATGTAAGGTGTTGGCCGCCGGTGTGGTGTTGGCAGGAGATGCCGTGGTGGAATCTCGGTGCGCGGATCGCTGGCCCGCAGCCAGCTGGCAAACCCGCGCACGATGCCAAGGCGACGCGCATAGGTCGCCGGTTGCAATCCGCCCGGCAGGCATGCCCAGCGTAGGGCCAAGGCGATTGTCACCACATCGGTCTGCTCTGCGATGAGGAAATCGACAAACTGGCGCAACACCGATTCGGGCCACTTCAATGGCGTCCCCAGCGCTCGACGTATCGACAGATACTCACCAAGAGCGGCGTGCAG
>NZ_JAYESN010000402.1:0-2032 GCF_034860625.1 Lamprobacter sp. | reverse complement strand
CCAACTGCACTCCAAGACCCCGGGCCATCCCGAGTATGGCTATGCGCCAGGGATCGAGACCACGACCGGGCCGCTCGGGCAAGGCATCAGCAATGGCGTCGGCATGGCGATCGCCGAGAAGGTACTGGCCGCGCAGTTCAACAAGCCTGGCCACGAGATCGTTGATCACTTCACCTACGTCTTCCTCGGTGATGGCTGCCTGATGGAGGGTATCTCGCACGAGACCTGCTCCCTGGCTGGCGCCCTGGGCTTGGGCAAGCTGATCGCCTTCTACGATGACAACAACATTTCCATCGACGGCGAAGTCCGCGGTCATGGCGAGGTGCCGGCCTGGTTCCTCGATGATACCCCGAAGCGCTTCGAGGCCTACAACTGGCATGTGATCCCGAAGGTCGATGGCCATGATGCGGAGGCCGTGAAGGCGGCGATCGAGGAGGCGCGTGCGGTCACCGATAAGCCGACGCTGATCTGCTGCCAGACGATCATTGGCTTCGGCTCGCCAAATAAGCAGGGCAAAGAAGAATGTCATGGCGCTGCGCTTGGCGACGATGAGATCGGGCTGACCCGCGAGGCCCTGGGCTGGATGCATCCACCCTTCGAGATTCCAGATGCGATCTACTCGGGATGGGATGCAAAAGCGCGTGGCGCAAGCACCGAGCGTGCTTGGAATGACAAGTTCGCAGCCTACAAGGCGGCTTTCCCGGCGGAGGCGGCTGAGTTCGAGCGCCGCATGGCTGGCGAGCTGCCCGAGGATTTCGATGCCAAGGCCTGGGACTTCATCAAGGCCGTCGATGCCAAGGCCGAGAAGATCGCCACCCGCAAGGCCTCGCAGAACGCCATCAATGGCTTAGCCCCGCTGTTGCCGGAATTGCTCGGTGGTTCTGCCGACCTGGCCGGCTCCAACCTGACGCTCTGGTCTGGAGCCAAGGGTGTCGGCCCGGCCAATGCGAGTGGCAACTACATCTATTACGGCGTGCGCGAGTTCGGCATGTCGGCGATCATGAACGGCATCACCCTGCATGGCGGCTTCAAGCCCTATGGCGCCACCTTCCTGATGTTCATGGAGTATGCCCGCAACGCGGTGCGCATGGCGGCACTGATGAAGATCAATCCGATCTTCGTTTACACCCATGACTCCATCGGCCTCGGCGAAGACGGCCCGACCCATCAGCCGGTCGAGCAGGTCTCGATCCTGCGTTTGACGCCGCGTATGTCGACCTGGCGCCCCTGTGACGCGGTCGAGAGCGCGGTGGCCTGGAAGCTCGCTGTCGAGCGTCGCGAAGCGCCGACCGCGCTGATCTTCTCACGTCAGGGTGCACCGCACATGACGCGGACCGAAGCGCAGATGCGTGCGATCGAGAAGGGCGCCTATGTGCTGCGCGACTGTGATGGCACTCCAGATGCCATCATCATTGGCACGGGTACCGAGGTCGAGCTGGCGACGACGGCGGCTGAGCAACTGAGCGCCAAGGGCCGCAAGGTTCGGGTCGTCTCGATGCCCTCGATGGATACCTTCGATGCCCAGGATGCGGCCTACAAGGAATCGGTCCTGCCGGATGCGGTCAAGGCTCGGGTCGCGGTTGAGGCGGGCGTCTCTAGCCTCTGGCCGAAGTACGTTGGCATGCACGGCAAGATCGTCGGTGTCGACCGTTTCGGCGAGTCCGCGCCAGCACCTGCCATCTATAAGGCATTCGGCGTCACTGCTGAGGCAGTGGCCGAGGCCGTCGACAGCCTGCTCTAAAGCCTAAACGCCCATCTGCTCAGCGCGGGGTCAGGTCGATCCTGCCCGCGGTGACCTGGCTAACCCGAATTCAACCTGTTCTTTAGCACTCGTTTACGAGGAGTACCCCCAATGACCTTGAAAGTTGGCATCAATGGTTTCGGCCGTATCGGTCGTATGGCCTTCCGCGCGATCTCCAAGGATTTTCCGGACATGCAGGTTGTCGGCATCAACGACCTGCTCGATCCCGATTACCTGGCCTACATGCTCAAGTACGACTCGGTACATGGCAACTTTGATGGCGATATCTCG
>NZ_JAYESN010000401.1:0-2036 GCF_034860625.1 Lamprobacter sp. | reverse complement strand
AGTTCTTCCTGCTCCAGGACCCGACCCTGTTCCTGAGTCAGGACGAGGAAACCGATCAGTTGATTCTTTCCGGCATGGGCGAGCTGCACCTGGACATTATCGTCGACCGCATGCGTCGTGAGTTCAGTGTTGAGGCGAACATCGGCAAGCCGCAGGTTGCCTACAGAGAGGCCATCCGCAACAAGGCGGAGATCGAAGGCAAGTTCGTGCGCCAGTCCGGTGGTCGCGGCCAGTATGGTCACGTGTGGATTCGCTTCGAGCCGGGCGAGGACGCCAGTGCCGAGGGCCTGGAGTTCGCCAATGAGGTGGTTGGCGGTGTGGTACCCAAGGAATACATTCCGGCGGTGCAGAAGGGCATTGAAGAGCAGATGCAGAACGGTGTGCTGGCCGGCTATCCCCTGCTGGGCCTGAAAGCGACTGTGTATGACGGCTCCTATCACGATGTTGACTCCAACGAGATGGCGTTCAAGATCGCGGCCTCCATGGCGACCAAGAAACTGTCGCAGCAGGGTGGCGCGGTGCTGCTGGAGCCGATCATGAAGGTGGAGGTGGTGACCCCCGAGGAGAATATGGGTGATGTGGTCGGTGACCTCAACCGTCGCCGCGGCCTGATTTCCGGCATGGATGACAGTGTCTCCGGCAAGGTGATCAACGCCGAGGTGCCATTGGCTGAAATGTTCGGTTATGCCACGGATCTGCGCAGTGCGACGCAGGGCAGGGCCACCTACACCATGGAGTTCTGCAAGTACTCGGAGGCACCGAACAATATCGCGCAGGAGATCATCGCGCGTAACCAGACCAAGTAACCCAGAACCGTTCTTTTGATTTCTTGATATCGAGTGAGGTGAATCGCAGTGGCAAAGGAAAAGTTTGAGCGCAGCAAGCCGCACGTGAACGTGGGCACCATTGGTCACGTTGACCACGGCAAGACCACGCTGACGGCGGCGCTGACCAAGGTGTGTGCAGAAGTGTGGGGTGGCGGCTCCGCGGTGGCGTTTGACGGTATCGACAACGCACCCGAGGAGCGTGAGCGCGGCATCACCATTGCGACTTCGCACGTTGAGTACGGCTCGCCTTCGCGCCACTATGCGCACGTTGACTGCCCCGGCCACGCTGACTACGTAAAGAACATGATCACCGGTGCGGCGCAGATGGACGGCGCGATTCTGGTGTGTGGCGCGACCGACGGTCCCATGCCGCAGACGCGAGAGCACATTCTGCTGTCTCGTCAGGTGGGTGTTCCCTACATCGTGGTATTCCTGAACAAGGCTGATCTGCTGGCAGAAGACTGCGGCGGTGCGGACACCGAGGAATACGCCGAGATGAAGGAGCTGGTAGAGATGGAGCTGCGCGAGCTGCTCGATACCTACGACTTCCCGGGCGACGACACGCCGATCATCTGCGGCAGCGCGCTGATGGCGCTGAACGGCGAGGATGACAACGAGCTGGGCGTGACCGCGGTGAAGACCCTGGTGGAGACGCTGGACTCGTACATTCCGGAGCCGGAGCGCGCGATTGACCAGACCTTCCTGATGCCGGTAGAGGACGTGTTCTCGATTTCCGGTCGCGGCACGGTGGTGACGGGCCGCGTGGAGCGCGGTGTGATCAAGGTGGGTGAAGAGATCGAAATCGTGGGTATCCGCGATACGCAGAAGACCACCTGCACCGGCGTAGAGATGTTCCGCAAGCTGCTGGACGAAGGCCGTGCGGGTGAGAACGTGGGTGTACTGCTGCGCGGTACCAAGCGTGAGGAAGTGGAGCGTGGCCAGGTGCTGGCCAAGCCGGGTTCGGTGAAGCCGCACACCAAGTTCGAGGCAGAGGTGTATGTGCTGTCCAAGGACGAGGGTGGTCGCCACACGCCGTTCTTCAAGGGCTACCGTCCGCAGTTCTACTTCCGCACCACGGACGTGACCGGTGCCTGTGAGCTGCCCGAGGGTGTGGAGATGGTGATGCCGGGTGACAACATCCAGATGGTGGTGACGCTGATTGCGCCCATCGCCATGGAAGACGGCCTGCGCTTCGCCATCCGCGAAGGT
>NZ_JAYESN010000400.1:0-2041 GCF_034860625.1 Lamprobacter sp. | reverse complement strand
ATCCCTATGTCTCGCTCGAGACCCTGGACACGCGTGATTTTGCCTGCGATGACCCCCGTGGCTTCCTCGCCCAGTACCGCCAGGGCGCGGTGCTCGACGAGATCCAGCGGGTTCCAGAGTTGTTGAGCTACCTGCAAACCGAAGTCGATGAGCGACCCGAGGTCGGCCGTTTCGTTCTGACCGGGTCGCAACATCTTGGTCTGAGCGAGGCGATTGCCCAATCGCTTGCCGGCCGCTGTGGGCTGCTGACGCTCCTGCCACCCAGCTTGTCCGAGCTGCGTGCGTTCCCGAACGCGCCAGACGACCTCTGGACACTGCTCTGGCAGGGCAGCTATCCGCGCATCTATGATCGTGCCATTCCCGCCCATCAATGGCTCGGTGACTATCTTGCGACTTACATTCAGCGGGATGTGCGCCAGATCATCAATGTTGGCGACCTGCAGAGCTTCATGACGTTCGTTCGCCTCTGTGCTGGGCGCAGTGGACAAGAAATCAACCTCAGCTCGCTGGGCGCCGATGCGGGCATCTCGCATAACACCGCGCGGGCCTGGTTGTCGGTGCTGGAGACCAGCTTTGTCCTGCATCGCCTACCCGCGTGGCATGCCACTGTCCGCAAGCAGCTCGTCAAGGCGCCCAAGCTCCACCTCTTCGACAGCGGTCTGCTGTGTTACCTGCTGGGCATGCGTGAGCCTGAGCAGTTGCAATCACACCCCTTACGCGGAGCCATCTTCGAGAGCTGGGTGGTCGCCGAGGTTTACAAGGGGATCGTGCACAGGGGCCAACGGCCCAGTCTGTTTCACTATCGCGAGAGCCGAGGGATCGAACTTGATCTGCTGATCGAAAACGGACTTCGGCTCGACAGCGTCGAGATCAAATCGGGCGCCACCATCGCCAGCGACTTTTTCCGCAACCTGAAGCGTTTCGCCGAACGACCTGTGGACAGGCCCGCAAGCGATGACCAGAGGGCATTCTTGGTGTACGGGGGCGACAGTACCCAGCATCGGTCAGACGCCTTGGTGTTGTCTTGGCGTGATGTTGAGAGGTTAACGACGCCGTGAGCAAGGCCGGGGCCTGATCACTATCGGATGTCCGTCACGGGTGTCGAATCCCGTCATAATCTGACAGGCGGTCGAGTCTCGCGCTCAAGGATGCTTCATCCTATTGAGGGACGACTCGCAATTCCGTTCAGCATCCTCACCCCCCAAACGGCACACTCAAACTGACCCGGATATCACGCCCCGGGCTCAACGCATAACCCTTGTAGGTATCGAGAAAATCCCGGTACTCGGTATCGAACAGATTGCGCACCGTGAGATCAACCCGAGCCAGACGGTTGCCGAAGGCACGGAAGGCAAAGCCCAGATCGAGATCGGCCAGCGTGTATGCATCGGTCGAGGCGGTGCCAAAGGGCATCAGGTCGAACTGCGAGAACGGCTCGCCGGGCGCCGCGTCTTTTGCCGCAGCATGGCGCATACCGAGGGTCAGATAGGGCTCACGAATCGGCCCGCGCTCGGCAAACCAATAGGTCGCGTTGAGCCGCAGCGAGTCGGCGGGCAGCAAGGGCAGGTCCTCGTCGGTGCGGTCATTGGTGCCCCGCACCAGATCTAGCGCGCCGCTCAGCTCAAGCTGATCGGTCACCTGCCAGCTGGCTTCCAGCTCGAGCCCGGTCAGCAAGGCATCGTCCTGCTGGTAGGCGAAGATCGGCAGGTCGTTGCGCGAGCGACCGGTATCTTGCAGATAGATGTAGTCGCTGATGGCGTTGCGATAGACCGTTGCACTGCCCTGTAGCCGGGGGGTGTTCCAGCGCAGTCCGAGATCGACGTTGATGGACTTCTCCGGCTCAAGGTTGGGATCACCCTCCTGGATCGCGGCCACGCCACCATGGACGCCATCGGCGTAGAGTTCGAACAGGCTCGGCGCGCGGAAGCCGCGCCCGAGATTGGAGGCGATGGCGACCTGATCGGTCAGGCGATAGACCGCGCCGAGCGAGCCGGTGAAGACCGAGTAGTCGTGCGCGTCACGCCCGACGAAAGTGACCGGT
>NZ_JAYESN010000399.1:0-2050 GCF_034860625.1 Lamprobacter sp. | reverse complement strand
CGAAGCGCTCAGCGATCTGTTCGCGCCGTTGGAACTGGGCTGGAAGGCGCGCGGTCAGGCCGAGCTGGCGTTGATGGAAGACTTGGTGCCGCTGCTCAAGAAGCAAGCCGGCGGGCGCGAGATTTCAGGATTGGCGGCGTATGAGTAAAGAGGAGCGACCGAATAATGAAGCATGATCTGGTCCACGCCATGACGGAAAGCTTCGAGGGCCACGCCCAAGAGACCGAGAACGGCGTCGAGTATTGGCTGGCCCGCGACGTACAGCAGCTGTTGGGCTACAGCGAGTGGCGAAATTTCCTGAATGTCATCACCAAGGCAAAGACCGCCTGCGAAGTCTCCGGGCATGAGGTCGGCAACCATTTTGTTGAGGTCACCAAAATGGTCGAGCTCGGCTCCGGCAGCCAACGCGAGATCAGCGACATCATGCTGACGCGCTACGCCTGCTATCTGATTGCCCAGAACGGCGATCCAGCCAAACAGGAGATCGCCTTTGCGCAGACCTACTTCGCCATGCAGACCCGCAAGGCGGAGCTGATCGAGCAACGTCTACTGGAGGCGGAACGGGTCTCGGCCCGCAAGAAACTCTCCGCGACCGAGAAGGAGCTCTCGGAAGTGATCTTCGAGCAGACCGGCGGCAACCGGAACTTTGCCCTGATCCGCAGCAAAGGCGATAGCGCGCTCTTCGGCAAGAGCACCCAGGCGATGAAGGCACAGTGGCGGGTGCCGGAGAGCCGCCCACTGGCCGACTTCGCACCCACCATCATCCTCAAGGCCAAGGACTTCGCTACCGAGATCACCATCCACAACGCGCGCACGCATCACATGAGCAGCGAGCCGCGGATTTCGCAAGAGCATGTCACGAACAACGCGGCGGTGCGTCAGACCCTGCTGGATCGGGGCATCCGCCCCGAAAGCCTGCCGCCCGCCGAAGATGTGAAAAAGGTGGAGCGTCGGCTCGCGTCGGCGGAAAAGAAAGCGCTGAAGAACCCTGACGGGTTGGAGGAGCAATGAGCGCGGAAAAAGGACTGGTGCCGAGGTTGCGGTTTCCGGAGTTTCGGGAGGCGAGGGAGTGGGAGCCGAGGAAAATCGGGGATATTTGCGTGACATTTAGCGGCGGAACGCCAAGCACGACAAGAAAAGAATTCTATGGCGGCGATATACCGTTTATTAGATCCGCAGAGATTGGCGCGAAACAAACGGAGCTATTCATAACAAAAACGGGGCTTGCTTCATCTTCGGCAAAATTAGCAGAGAAGGGAGATGTTCTCGTTGCACTATATGGCGCTAATAGTGGCGATGTTGCATTAGCAAAGATCAATGGCGCCATAAATCAAGCTATCCTTTGCTTGAGGACTTTTAGTTCAAACGCTTTCGTATATCACTACCTAACTTTATTGAAAGAATGGATTGTTATGACCCACCTTCAAGGTGGTCAAGGCAATCTATCCGGTGAGATCGTTAAGTCTATTCTGTTATTTATCCCGTATCCTGAAGAACAACGCAAAATCGCCGCCTGCATCTCCTCCCTCGACGCTCTGATCGCCGCTCAGGCGGACAAGCTCGACGCCCTCAAGACCCACAAGAAAGGGCTGATGCAGCAACTCTTCCCCGGCGAGGGCGAAACCGTCCCCCGCCTGCGCTTTCCCGAGTTTCGGGAAGTGAGGGAATGGGAGCAGAAAAAACTTTCTGATCTTTTTTCATTTCGTAACGGACTGAATGCGGATAAAGAGAAATACGGCAAAGGTCATAAGTACATAAGCGTACTAGATATTATTAGCGGAAAACCAATAACGTACGACTCAATACATAGTAGTGTAGAAATAACTGATAAAGAATTAGAGTTATTCAAAGTTGAATATGGTGACATTCTTTTCCAAAGAAGTTCAGAAACTCAGGATGAGGCAGGGCAGGCAAGCGTATACCTTGATCGCAAAAAGCCAGCCATTTTTGGCGGTTTTGTCATCCGAGGAAAAAGGATTTCAGACTATCAACCTTTGTTTATGAGTGCTTTGTTGGCTTCAGCGCATGTTCGGAAAGCGATTAGCTCGCA
>NZ_JAYESN010000398.1:0-2053 GCF_034860625.1 Lamprobacter sp. | reverse complement strand
CGCGGCGGCTATGGGAATCCGTTCAATGTCACCACCACCAGTGGTCGACCCATGGCTGAGGATATCGCCGAGACCCTGAAGACTGGTCTGACCGAGAAGGGCTTTCGGGTCGTCTCGCTGACGACGCCGGCTGATGATCCGGTGGCACTCGGCCGGGCCGCGACCGAACGTGGATTGCGGCGTGTTGTCGGGTTGCAGATCCAGGAGTGGAAGACCGATACGATGATGCGCGCTAAGCTCGTCTACGAGCTTCAGCTGTTGATTGTCAGTCCGGACGGTGAGGTAGTTGCCCGTAATGCCGTGCGCGGCTCGGATGCGATCGGTGGTGGCATGCCTGCCGCAATCGGGGCGCTTGCCCAGCAGTCCTTAGAAACCAAGATTGGTCAGCTCTTCTATCCGACTGAGATTCAGGCCGGTCTTGCCGACGCCGATTAGCCGGTTGTTTGTATTGGGCGGAGCCTCTGGACGGGGCACACACCAGCAGCGATTGCTTGGTCCAGGATGACGAGCCCTGCTGGTTCGCACATGCCCGAGGCGCAGACTAGAAAGATGACTCGCGTCCGATCAATTGGGAGATTGGCGCCGAGCTGCGCGATGCCGAGCCTTGGATCAGCGACTGGGTATGGCGAAACCTCGCCGGCTACACCGGCATCTGTAACATCGAGCTGATCGGCGGCCGGCCGATCGGGCCATGTATCGGGCCAAGTCGCTGGGGCGTAACCGCTGCGTGTTGGCTTGAAAAGCGGCCAGTTGTAGCGACTTTGTCGTTTTTTCCAGAGCCTGTTTGATCTTCCGCCGAGAAGTGCCTTGTCCTGTTGACGTGAAATGCAGTAATGTTTAGACAAGGTTTAAACGTTGTCGGAGAAACAGCCTATGACAAACGCAGTGCTCGATATCAAGCGCTGGGGCAATAACCTTGGGGTGCGCCTTCCAGTGGGCATTGCGCGTGCGGCAAACTTGCATGCTGATCAGCGGGTTCGCATTGAGGTCGACAATGGCCGGGTGATTATCACGCCACTGGAAAACCAGCCGTTCACACTGGAGCAGCGTCTGGAACGTTTTGATCCGACGCGGCACAGCGGCGAAGTGATGCAGACCACGGCAGTCGGCGCAGAGCAGTGGTAAGGAATAAGCAAGACTGGGTACCGGCGCGTCAGGACATCATCTGGATTGATTGCAACCCGCAAGCAGGCCGCGAGATGCGTGATGTCCATCCATTGCTCGTGCTATCGCCGCAGACCTTTAATGCCAAAACCTCACTGGTGATTGGCCTGCCGATGACGACTGCTGACTATAACGCCGACAACCCCTTCGCCGTCGCGGTGGGCGAGGCGAACGGCAAGACCAGCTATGTGCTGTGCCATCAACCCAAGTCCTTCAATTGGCGCGTGCGCAATGCCAAACCGCATCCGCTGCACAAAATGGACAAGGCGCGCTTTGCAGAAGCCTGTCAGGTTCTTGAGCAAATCATTCAACTTAAAGGCCAGGTACGAGAGGCTAAAGGCTAAAGGCTAACGCATCCAATCATTCTGCGTCGAACAGCTCGATAGGAGAAAACGGCTTATGCCCTTCATCGGTGTTCTTCCCGAGCGCAAACCGCTCTTCAAGCCCGAACCACGTTGCGATCTGCCCGTGAGTGACGCAGCCGCTTGGCGGCTGAATCCGGCCCATCGTCACATTTACGACAAGCTGCGCCTCGCGCTCGATGCCGGACTCACCGCCGCGCCCTGTGGCGTCAGTCCAATGGATCTCGGCATGGCCGAGGATGCCGAGGTGTTCGTGAAACCCATCACCAACCTCGCGGGCATGGGGCTGAGTGCGCGCTCGGTCCGCGCCGACGCGGTGCCGATGGAGCCGGGAAGCTATTGGTCAGAGCGGCTAATAGGAACACACAGCAGCAGTGATTGCCTGGTCCAAGAAGGCGAGCCGCGCTGGTTTGCGCATACCCGTGGCTCTGACGAGAAGGATGCCTCGCGTCCACTCTACTGGGAGATTGGCGCCGAGCTGCCCGATGCCGAAGCCTGGATTAGCGACTGGGTGCGCCGAAACCTCC
>NZ_JAYESN010000397.1:0-2060 GCF_034860625.1 Lamprobacter sp. | reverse complement strand
TTCAAGCGTACGTGCGGACGTTCACTGGGTAGTGCTCCAGATCTGTTATCGAATGATATTCAATCATTATAAATCAGCAGCTTGCTGGCTAACCCAACAGATTTGGAGCACTACCCGGTGATTCGACTGGGTTCGACTGAGAGCGGAAACGGCTATACAGCGTCGGAACCAGTGAATCACGCACCTGAATCAGGAGCCAAACAATGAACGCCTCCGACGACACCAAGGTGTCTGCTCGACTCGATGCGGTGCGCGCGCGCATCGCCGCTGCCGAGGCTCGCTTTGGTCGCGAGCCAGGCAGTGTTGCGCTGCTCGCAGTCAGCAAGTTGCAGCCGGCGGCGCTGATCCGCGCGGCCTCCGAGTTCGGTCAGCTCGCCTTTGGCGAGAGCTATGTGCAAGAGGCCTGCGACAAACAGACGCTGCTCGCCGATCTGGCGCTGGATTGGCACTTCATCGGCCGCATCCAGAGCAACAAGACCAAGCAGATTACCGAGCACTTTAGCTGGGTGCATGGGCTCGGCGATGTGCGCCATGCACGACGCCTTGGCGAGCAGCGCATCGCGCTCGGACTTGCGCCACTGCGCTGTTGTCTCCAGGTCAACCTGAGCGGCGAGGCGAGCAAGGCCGGCGTCGAGCCACCCGCGTTGCCTGCCCTCCTCAAGCAGTGCGCAGCCATCGAAGGCCTGCGCATCGAAGGCTTGATGACCCTGCCGGCCCCAGCCGACAGCCTCGAGGCCCAGCGCCAGCCCTTTGCCGAGCTGCGAGCGCTACGCGATCAGCTTGCAACGCCCGAGCAACCGCTTACAACCCTATCGATGGGGATGTCCGACGATCTTGAGGCCGCGGTCGCCGAGGGCGCTACAATGGTGCGTATTGGCACGGCCGTGTTCGGCCCGAGACGGCAACACTAAGCTGCTCGGGCTGCTCGCCAGTGCCACGACTTAAGCGCCACTAGCCAACGCCATAACGGCGACGACGTTACGGAATCTTCTTGCCTATGCCCTCAACCACCACACGCATCGCCTTCATCGGCGGCGGCAACATGGCCCGCAGCCTGATCGCGGGGCTGGTCGCCGACGGCTATGAGGCCGCAAACCTCAGCGTCAGCGACCCGGATACCGCGAAGCGCGAGGCGCTCGCCGAGCAGTTCGGCATCACTGCCTGCGCTCAGACTGTCGAGGCGATCGACGCCGCCGAGGTCATCGTCTTCTGCGTCAAGCCACAGGTGGCCGCGGTCGCCTGCCGCGAGGTCGGCACCCTGCTCAGCGAGCCTCTGCCGCTGGTCATCTCAGTGATGGCGGGCGTCACCGAGGCCTCGATCCTCGGCTGGCTCGGACAGCCCGCGCCGCTGGTGCGGGCGATGCCGAACACCCCGGTGCTGGTGCAATCCGGCGCCATCGGGCTGCATGCCAGCGCCGGCACCTGGGCGAAGCAGGTCAACCTGGCCGAAGAGGTGATGCGCGCCGGTGGGCTCACGCACTGGGTCAAGACCGAAGCCGAGTTGGATACGGTCACCGCCCTCTCCGGTAGCGGACCCGCCTACTTCTTCCTGTTCATGGAGGCGCTCGAGAAGGCCGCGATCGCCGAGGGACTCGACCCCGAGGGCGCCCGACTGCTGAGCATCCAGACCGCCTTGGGCGCCGCGCGCATGGCGGTCGAGAGCGATGAGTCGCCGCAACAATTGCGCCAGCGCGTCACCTCACCGGGCGGCACCACCGAGCGCGCCATTGCGGTGTTCGAAGAGGGTGGCCTGCCAGCCCTGACATTGCGCGCGGTGGCTGCCGCTCGGCATCGCGCGCAGGAGCTTTCCGAACTGATCGCGGAGGAAAAATGACCGAGGCCTACTTTACCAACCCATTGATCTTCCTAGTCAAGACCCTGTTCGGGCTCTATATCACGCTGGTCGTGATTCGCTTCCTGCTGCAGTGGGCACGGGCCGATTTCTACAACCCGATCTCGCAGTTCGTGGTCAAGCTGACCTCGCCGGTGCTGCGACCGTTGCGCAAGGTGATCCCCGGTTATGCCGGACTCGACCTCTCGACGGTCGTGCTGGCCTGGGT
>NZ_JAYESN010000396.1:0-2061 GCF_034860625.1 Lamprobacter sp. | reverse complement strand
ATTAATTCCGAATCCCTGATTTCGCCAGGATCATTAACCTCCTCAGGATGCTGTTCTCTGTAATATCGCTCAATATCTTTACGTCGTTGTTCATGACGGATGTCCATTTGTGCGATGCGCCGATCAACGGCATCAGGATCATTGAGGAGCATGGCGATGATCAGCAGACGGATGTCGCGCGCACTCAACAGCGGGTAGGACGCTTTTTTTGAATACGCTCTTTCACGAGAAACGAGAGGGACAGCATGACCAGCGCCATATGATGGTGCCATGCGATCCACTTTCTAACCTGGTAGTCGGACATCCCCAACTCGCTTTTGGCTTCCTGAAAGGCGCGCTCGACCCAATAGCGCTGCGCTTGCCGATAGGCAAACCGCTCAATGGGCGTGGTGATGGCGTCATCGTTGCTCAACGCGTATTTGAGCTTGTTGTCGGTGAGCCGGCGACTGATCACCAGGGTGCGCTGGGTCGGGGTCTCGGCCTCGCCGTCCCAGAGCCAGACGCGCCGCACGTGCATCGCCAGCTTGAGCGGGCCTTTGGTGCCGTCGCGCACGGTGACGGTCTGCCACTGGCAGGGCAGCAGTTGCTGGGCGTAGGCATCGACGCGCAGTGCCTCGACGTCGGCGCGCCGTTTCGTGGGTGCCGCACCGCGTGTCGAGGTGCGCTCCGGCACCCCCAACTGGGGCTCGAAGGGGTCGATCGGCTGATCGCAGTGGACATCGAGCAGGAAGCTTAACCCCATCTCATCCAGCGCCTGGCCGAACTCGAGTCCATGACCGTAGAACCCATCACCCCCGACCCAGTCAAACTCAACGCCTGCATCGAGGTCGGCTTGGACCATCTCCCGGGCGAGTTCAAGTTTGGTCTTGAAGGTGCGCTGATCGGCGGGAATGCCGACCTTGTCGCAGCGCGCGGGGTCATCGGTCCAGGCCTCGGTCGGGCAGATACAGCCGGGCGTTGATCAGGGTACTGTGGGTGTTCCACACCAAACTGGCATACACCCCGACCTGGCAGTTCTCGACCTTACCGATGACGCCGGCATATTGTCGGGCGACGCCAACGGACTGGTTGCCTTTCTTGAGGTGCGCCGATTCATCGACGATATAACCGACGTCCCGGCGCTGATAGGTCGGCTGGCTGGCGTAGAACGCAGACGTCTTCAGCGCCATGTCACGGATTAACGCGCTGGCTGACCAGGGTGAATCCGAAATGAACTGCTGTAGGCGCTGGTAACCGTCGCCAGACATCTCCAACTCCTCGTTCATGCGTTCCAGATTGCGCCAGCTCGCTTCAGTCTTAAACAGACCCCGGATAGACGCCTCGCTGAGCTCGAGGCTATCCGACGTGGCCGTCTGAAAGTGCTGGTGGTCGTCTTCAATGTGAAATGCCAGATTTTCTTGGAGTGAGCGCAAGGGATCTTGCCGCACAAGGCTTTTGGAACTGACCATGAAACATCCAGAGTCTATTTTTTACGTGCAGCTCGGAAAATATAGCGATATCAGGTGCGTAGATCAAGATGACAAAGTAGTATTAGTGGTTAGTGGTTAGTGGTTAGTGGTTAGTGGTTAGTGGTTAGTGGTTAGTAGGGAAGAAGTGAATGGTCTTGCAGGTAGCGGTATTGGGTTGATTGTATGCAAATAAACGGTATTCGCGAATGATATCTTCCGTAAGCTGAAACACCATACCTATTCGTCAAAAACGAACCACTAACCACTAACCACTTCTTCCAAAATGCTCATCAAGGACCTCTTCACCAAGCCCGTTGACCGTCCGATCAACGGTGTCATCAAGGCCGATCAGGACGATGCCGCGTCGGTCTGGCAGGAGTTGGAGGAGTACGTCATCACCAAGGAGCTGGATACCCACTTCCGGCGCTTCTTCGATGCCTTCCTCAAGACCCTCGACAACAGTGGTGATCCGCAGATCCTTGGTCTGATCGGGGTCTGGATCTCGGGCTTTTTTGGCTCCGGTAAGTCGCACTTCCTGAAGATCCTGTCTTATCTGCTGGAGAACCGCGAGATCAGCTACAACGGCCAGACGCGGCGTGCGATCGACTTCTTC
>NZ_JAYESN010000395.1:0-2062 GCF_034860625.1 Lamprobacter sp. | reverse complement strand
GGCGCTCGATATTGCAGTGCAGCGACTGCAGCGCATCGCCCGGATCAATTACCTGTTGAGTGAGGCACCCAGCGATAAAGCGGGTGTGCTCAGCGCTCCTAATATACCCCCGGTAAGCAGACCGCGCCCACCGGCTGAGGACACACAGCATGAAGACCACGAATAGCATGAATACAACAGTGAGAGGGCTTGGGTTGGTGGCTGCAGCCGTGCTCGGTGCGCTGTTCGGCGCTGCAGGCATGTGGCTTGGCGGCGCCGGGGATGAATCAGCAGCGAGTGACGCCGGCGCTGAAGCGACTGGCGCCGCCCGCGAGCCCCTGTACTGGGTGGCACCCATGGATCCGAACTACCGCCGCGACAAGCCTGGCAAGTCGCCCATGGGCATGGATCTGATCCCGGTTTATGAGAACGTTGCCTCAGCGGATGAGTCAGCCGATGAGCCCGGTACGGTGCGTATTTCGCCCGCACTGATCAACAACTTCGGTGTGCGCACTGCCGAGGTGAGTCGCGGGAAGCTGAGGCAGACGATCAACACCGTGGGCTTTGTGCAGTATGACGAGACGCAGCGTGTACAGCTCAGCCCGCGGGTCGAGGGCTGGATAGAGTCACTGCACGTGAAGGCGGTCGGCGATCCGGTGCGCGCCGGTGAGCCGCTGTACACACTGTATTCGCCCGCGCTGGTCAACGCGCAGGAGGAGTTGCTGCTCGCGCTCAAGGGCGGCAATGCGCCACTGGCGCGCGCCGCAGAAGAGCGCCTGTTGGCACTCGGTGTACCGCCCGGTGTTATAGAGCGCCTGCGCAGGACTGGCAGGCCCAGCCGCAGCGTGACCTTCACCGCGCCGCGCTCGGGCGTTTTGGAGACGCTCGCGCTGCGCGAGGGTGCCTTTGTGCAGCCCGGGGTGATCCTGCTCAGTATCGCGGCACTGGATCCGTTGTGGGTGGTGGCCGAAGTGTTCGAGCGCCAACAGTCGCTGCTGGCCCGGGGCAGTCAGGTCAACCTGCACTTCGATGCCCTGCCCGGGCGCGAATGGCGCACCGAGGTGGACTATGTATACCCCGCGCTGGCCACCGGTGAGCGCACCGCTCAGGTACGGGTGGCGGTGGATAACAGCGAGGGCCTGTTGCGCCCCGGTATGTTCGCCCGCGTGCAGATTGCAACTGCAGCCACCGATGAGGCGCTGCTCATTCCCCGCGAGGCACTGATCCGTACCGGGCGTCAGTCGCGGGTGGTGCTGGCGCTGGGGCAGGGCGCCTTCAGATCGGTGGCGGTGGAGGTCGGGCGCGTCGGCTCGGAGCAGGTGCAGGTTCTCTCCGGGCTGCGAGCCGGCGATCGCATCGTCAGCTCGGCACAGTTCCTGATCGACTCGGAGTCGAGCAAGACGGCTGATTTTTCGCGCATGGACGCGGCCGAGGCGCATCAGCACCCGGTGGAACAGTCCCATGCCAATGAACAGTCGGCGCCCGCCCCGGCGCACGAGCATCAGCACGATCGTGCTCAGCAGACTGAGTCCGAGCCTGACATCAAGCCGGAGGATCACGCCCACCACCACAATCATGGTCAAGAGCCCGAGCCCGAGCCCGAGCCCGAGCCCGAGCCCGAGCCCGAGCCCGAGCCTGAGCCTGAGCCTGAGCCTGAAATGAACCACGATGATCACGCCAACCACCGCATGCAGGGTCACGACCATGATTGAGGCGCTGATTCGCTGGTCCATACACAACCGGCTGCTGGTGCTGCTGCTCACCACCGTGCTGGTGGCTGTGGGCGTGTATTCGCTCAGGCAGACCCCGGTGGATGCGATCCCGGACCTGTCCGACGTGCAGGTGATCATCAAGACCACCTATGCTGGACAGGCGCCGCAGGTGGTGGAGGATCAGGTCACCTATCCTCTGAGTACCGCCATGCTGTCGGTGCCGGGTGCGCTGACGGTGCGCGGCTATTCCTTTTTTGGTGACTCCTATGTCTACGTGATCTTTGACGATGACACCGATCCCTACTGGGCCCGCTCACGGGTACTGGAGTACCTGTCCCAGGTGGCGCCCACGCTACCGCCGCAGGCGCGCC
>NZ_JAYESN010000394.1:0-2089 GCF_034860625.1 Lamprobacter sp. | reverse complement strand
CAAACCGCGCCTGCGCACCGGCATGGAAGGCATCGACGCCCGCTGCGCCAGTGCTGATTGCTCCGGCCCCATTGCCCAACCCAGCCGCCGCCGCGCGGGGATCAAACAGTCCCGCGCTCATCACCTGTAGCCATTTAATGAGATATCCGGACCTTAGAATTCGGCAGCATATTGCGTTTCAGGGAGTTGGAAAAATGATAGAACCCGGTGCGTGCGTTTCTGTAATGAGCGCAGTGCACTGTGCACACGCTGTTTGAGATCACGTTTGTTTTTGATGACCTGACGCCCGAGCGTTTTGTCCTTGAGGTCTTCCCAGACATGTTCATCGGGATTGCGCTCCGGCGTGTAGGCCGGAAGGACTTTGAGGCGGATGCGATGCCGGTGTTGGGCGATGAAAAGGCGCACCTGTTTGGAGCGATGGAAGGAGGCGCCGTCGACGACAAGGATCAGGGGGCGGGTGCGTCCTTTGATGAGCTGTTTGAGGAAGTCGATATAGACCTCGGAGTTGATCCGGCCCTCGGTGACGTGATAGCGCAGCTCGCCTTGCGCACTGACCGTCGACAGGATGTTGAGGTGGCCACGGCGACCGGTCACAGCGACGCTCGGGCTCTCTCCCCGTGCGCCCCAGGTGGTTCCGGAGCGCTCGCGCAGGTCGACGCCGGCCTCGTCTTCGAAGGCGATGTCCGCCCCGATGGCTTGAGCGAAGCGTTGCAGCTTGGGGAAGGTCTCGTTGACGAAGCGCGCGACGGCCTCGGGGTCTTGTTCCGTGGCGCGATAGGTCGGCTTCTGCACGCTCAGGCCCAAGCGGTGCAAGTGGGCATTGATGGTGGCTCCGCCGACCTCGACGCCAAAGCGCTCGGCCAACACCTCGGCGAGCAAGGCGCAGGTCCACAAGGGGGTGTCGTAGCCAAACGCCTCGGGCGTCGTCTCCAAGACCGTCTGCTTGAGCCAGGCATCCATCTCTGCGGTCACCACCGGCTCCGCGCCGGGGGCTTTCTTGGTCTCGAGTCCCGCGTAGCCCTCGCTCTTGAAGCGCTTGAGCCAGGCATACACACTGCTGCGGCTGATGCCGAGCAGCTCACTGACATCTTCGGGACTGAAGCCGTTGTCGCGCACGGCATGCACCGCGATCATGCGCAGGTAGCTCATGACCTCATCGGGGATCAAACGGGCATCGTCGAGCCAGGCTGGTTTCATGGTCGCCTCCATTGACTTGGGTGGGTCATGCTCTTCAGACAACTGTGGACCTGTTCAATTCCGCTTGGGCAGAATGAAAATGTCTTGGGATCAAGACGAATGGCTATGGTCGCGTGTCGATCCGAACGTCTCGCCTGCACCGAAACCGCCAACCCCTCCGACCGGCTCAGGATCAGCGCCAGTCCCACCAGGCCCCTGGAAGGCCTCGCCCAGGAGGCCGAACGCGGTTTCGCGCGCCTGCAAGCGCTCACCATCGCTGAGTGCGCGTTCCGGCTGTGCGAAGCCGGCCAGCAGATGCATGGCCGCCGCAGCGCGCGCCTGCTCGGGGTTGGCGAACACACCCATGGCGTTGTACCAGCTCGCAACCCGTTCGTGATCCCCAGTCAGCCCAAGCCGATCGATGGCACCATAGGCCTGCTGGGCCAACGCGGGCTGGCTGGCCAGACGCTGACCCACCTCGGCCGCGCGATAGCTGCCGGAGGCTGCGGCCGACTGCGACAGCCGTTCGGCACGCTGATGGGCGCGGCTGTCCTGGACCACATCGGAAGCGCTCTCTTGTAGCTGAGCACTGTCCTGGCGGCTGAGTCCTTCGGTGAACACACTGCGGTTGCCCTGCTGTGCATCCTGCCTGACGGACTCGGCGAGGCTCGACTGGAAGCCCGAGTCCGATGTCATACGCTGCGTGATCTCATCGGAGAGTTGCTGCGCGACTTGATCGGTCACCTCGTACTGGTTCTGCAGACGGGCATTGAGTTCACCGCTGACCTGGCGAGACGACTGCCCCTGACCTTTTAGGCCGAGCCCTGTCGCCAACAGCCCTGTCACCTGATCGGCGGACAGCCCAGTCTCCGAATACTGCCGCGCGAGGCTGCTCCCCTCGCTATACAGCGTG
>NZ_JAYESN010000393.1:0-2089 GCF_034860625.1 Lamprobacter sp. | reverse complement strand
CACTCCGTCTCAGTTGTTGGTATTGGTCATGGCCGGTGGCTCGAAGGGCATGATCGAGCGCTCAGAATGGGAGGTCGTCAACATCGTCCGATGCGTCGCTTGTTGATGTGTAGGAGATGATTTGACCGCCCTCGTGCTCGAGACCTTTGGGTGCATTGAACAGCTTCAGATGGCTGTCGCACCGCAGCTCGGCCAACCCCGGCACCGGCGAGAGGTTAAGCTCGGTGAGGTGATTGCCTCTGCAATCAAGCTTTTGTAGTCCAGTTGCTGGTGATAGATCCAGATTAGCCAGTTGGTTCCAACTGCAATTAAGCTGCTTTAGTTTAGTTACCGGTGAGAGATCAAGTTCGGTAAGTTTACCATGCCAGCAAATCAGGTTTACTAACCTTGGTACCGGCGAGAGGTCTAGTGCAGCGAGTTGAGTTTGGAAAAATTCTAGCTCAGTCAATCCCGGGACCGATGAGAGATCAAGCGTAGTTAGTGAAGCTGACCAGCAACACAGCTCTGCCAACTCCGGTACCGCCTTGAGATCCAAGTAGGTAAAGCTGCAACACAGCACGGTTAAGTGCGACACTAACGTAAGGTCTAATTCTTCGATTTGTGTACATCTGCAGTCAAGCTGCTTCAGCTTCGGAATTTGCGAGAGATCAAGCTCTGTTATTTTGTTGTTGAAAGAACAATCCAGCTTGATCAACTCTGGCACCGGCGAAAGATCAAGTTTTGTCAGTTCGTTTTCCGAGCAGTCCAGTTTTTTCAGCTTTGGGACTGGTGAGAGATCCAACTCAGCGAGATCCCGATATCGACAATCGAGTTCGGTCAGTTTCGGAACTAGAGAGAGGTTAAGCTCGTTAATAGGGCTGCTGTCCACGTCACAACCAGGGATAAACGAGCATTTAAGAACAGTTAAGTTAGGAACACCTGCTAGGTCAATCGTTTCTGCGTCAGCCAAGTACCAAACTAGCCTCTTTAGCTTAGGCAATATTGGCTTTATCTCGGTGCCAAGATTTGACAGATAAACTGAACCTTCGAATGCTAAAGTGCATATGCATAATCCTGCTTCCCACTTATTAGGGATGTATGGCAGATAACCGAAGTCCCAGGGTAAGCTAACAATGGCCCCATCTACCACAGAGAGTTCAATTGGTTCGTTGTCGTCGACGAATTCTTGCGGTGGTAGTACCGGGTGTTCCGAGAGTGTCTTCAGTATGGCATCTGGACTCGTGTTTAACGTTTTAGCCCATTTCAGAATTTGCCGATAATCCGGTTCGCGCAGTTCGTAGTCCCCGATCCGAAACCGCGCCGCGTGGAGTTGTTGCGCTTGAGCGCGCGCAAGCAGATCGCGCGACATGCGGCTGATGACGGGATTGCGACGGTTCGATGGGCGCGCAATCTCAGAGCCCGGCCTTGGTACCAAGGCTTTCTTGTCGTCCTGGCTCATACCTCAAATCTCCTGTCGTCGAGCGTGGCTCTTTCGACGCTGCAGCCGTGCCACACACCTTAGCTTAAAGCTTGTCGGCTGATTGAGCAGCTTTTTGCGGGCAGCTCGGTCCGATTGTTCGCGCGGAGTCTGTGTTGCAGCGGCTGAGATCGGTGCCCGGCTCACGGACGCGGGCAGGATGGACACCGAACACGCGGCCTGCGCCGAGCTGCGACGAGCCCGCCCAGAGGCTTTTCGCCGGAGGGCGGGTTAGACACCCGCCTTTACCCGATTAGCCGATGATCTTTTCGTATTCATCGTGCTGGCCGATCCAGAACCAAACGTAGCCATTCGGTGCCTCAACTGCCAATGCACGGTAGTCTAAGGTGACTCTGGCTGACCACAACGCTCCCACTTTCTTGAAGTGTAGGGACGGGTGGCGTGGATTATCCCGCAGCAGAGCGTAAGCGGCATCTGCGCGCCGCCGGATGTCCTGCGGTAGTCTTTGGTAGCAAGCCCAAAAGTCGGGATGAGTGAAATGGTTCAAATAGGACTCGTCCGACCTGCGGCATGGTCAGCTAGCACCCTTTCAGTAACAGCCTTAAATTTTCCGGAGTCAGAATCACGCTCGATTTGACGATCCCATTCGCCCCATTCTTGCTCTCGAAACCA
>NZ_JAYESN010000392.1:0-2100 GCF_034860625.1 Lamprobacter sp. | reverse complement strand
CATCGTCGCCCAACCTCCAGCGGTGGTAGCGCGCCACCCAGCCCAGCAGGCGCTCGGGCGCGTGGGCCTTTTTCCATTTGCCAGCGGCGTATTTATTGGCCTCGGCCAGGGTGGGGTAGGTGTGGATGGTGCCCAGTATCTTGTTCAGCCCCAGGCCATGGCGCATGGCGAGTACAAACTCGGCCAGCAGCTCGCCGGCCTGCGCGCCGGCGATCACCACGCCCAGAATGCGGTCCCGTCCCGGCGGGGTGAGTACTTTGACAAAGCCGCTGGTGGCGCTGTCGGCAATGGCCCGATCGAGGTCGTCCAGTGCGTAACGCGTGACCTCCACCGCGATGCCGCGCTGCTTCGCCTCGGCCTCGGTGAGCCCCACGCTCGCCACCTCCGGGTCGATGAAGGTGGTGCGCGGAATCACCGAGTAATCCACCTTGAAGCGCTTGAACTGCCCGAACAGCGCATTCACCGCCGCGTACCAGGCCATGTGCGCGGCGGCGTGCGTGAACTGGTACGGGCCGGCCACATCACCGGCGGCGTAGATGTTCGGATACAGCGTCTGCAGGTACTCATTGGTGTGCACCGTCTTGCCGGTGGGGATGCCGAGCTCCTCGAGCCCATAGCCTTCCAGCCGGGCGCGCCGGCCGACCGCAATGAGTAACTGATCGAAAGGCAGCGCCAGCTCCTGACCATCGTGCTCCACAACCAGCACCTGCTCGCCGCCCACATTGGTCGCGCCATGCACGCCATCCACAGTCCGAGCAGCATCTGCACTATCCACACTACCCGCACTCTGTACGTCGCCTGCCGGCCTCGGGTCGTCCCCATATATGGCGTCCACCGCCACGGGTGCAGTGGCCTCCGATGCCGTGGCTATGGACCGCCGCTCGCAGCGCAGCGCGGTGTGCCCGGTGAGTACGCGCACGCCGTCGGCCTCCAGTGAGGCGCGTGCCAGCGCCGAGACTTCAGGGTCTTCTTTAGACAGCAATCGATCGCCGCGCTCGATCTGGGTCACCTGCGAGCCCAGCCTGGCGAAAGCCTGCGCGAGCTCCGAGCCGATCGGCCCGCCGCCCAGCACCAGCAGCCTTGGGGGCGGTGCATCCAGCTCGGCAAAGCGCTCCCACAGCGTGTCGCTACTGACCCAATCCACGGTATCCAGCCCCGGCAGCTCTGGCACCAGCGGGGCGGCTCCCGCGGCGATGATGATCGAGCGCGTGCGCAGTCGCTGCGTGCCGCCTTCGTTGAGCGCGATATCCACCGTCCACGGGTCCACGATGCGGGCATAGCCGTGCAGCACCTCCACGCCCAGACTGGTATAACGCTCGATGCTGTCGTGCGGTTCAATGGCGGCGATGATGTCGTGCACCCGCTGCATCACCTTTTTGAAGCTGAAGGCTGGCTGCACTGCCTCCAGTCCATAGTCCTGCGCATGGCGTATCTGCTGCGCCACCTTGGCACTGCGGATCAGCGCCTTGCTCGGCACGCAGCCGTAGTTCAGGCAGTCGCCGCCCATCTTGTGCGCTTCCACCAGCGTCACGCGGGCCTTTACTGCTGCAGCAATGTAAGCGCTCACCAATCCGCCAGCACCTGCGCCAATTACCACCAGATTGCGATCAAAGCGGGCGGGCCGGGGCCAGCGCTGGTACACGCGGCGTCGCTGCACCACGCGCAATACGGCCCGCGCCAGCCACGGAAACACGCCGAGCAGGGCGAAGGAAGCGAGCAGCTCAGGCGAGAGCACATCGCCCACCCGATCGATGTTGCCCAGCTGTGTGCCCGCATTTACATAGACCGCGGTGCCGGCGAGCATGCCCACCTGGCTGACCCAATAGAACGTCCACGTGCGCAGGCTGCTCAGCCCCATCAGCAGGTTGATGATGAAAAACGGAAAGATCGGCACAAGCCGCAGCGTAAACAAATAAAAGGCGCCATCGCGTTCGATGCCGCGGTTGAGCGCGGCCAGCCGTGCACCAAAGCGCCGTTGCACGGTATCGCGAAGCAAAAAGCGGGCGACCAAAAAGGCCAGCGTGGCGCCGATGCTGGAAGCAAAGGAAACCAGCAGCAGCCCCTGCCAGAAGCCGAACAAGGCACCCCCGGCCAGCGTTA
>NZ_JAYESN010000391.1:0-2119 GCF_034860625.1 Lamprobacter sp. | reverse complement strand
GCTCTGTCGCCGTCTGGGCGGCATCGATCGCGCCACACTCCTGCGCTGGGTGCGTCGACTCGACCCCGAGGTCTTGCGCCTGGGGAAGGCTCGGCGCTCCGCCTATGCGCTGCGTCGTCCGCTGCGCGGGCGGCAGACACCGATTCCGCTGTATCGGATCGATGAGGCCGGAAACGGGCACCTGCTGGGGCGCCTGAGCCTGATCGAGCCCGAGGGTAGCGCCCTAGAGTGGGTCGAGCCCTGTCCCTGGCCGCTCGACGATCAAATGGCCGACGGCTGGTTCGAGGGTCTGCCCTACCCCCTGTACGACATGGCTCCACAGGGCTTTCTTGGGCGGCATTTCGCCCATCGCCATGCACAATCACTCGGGGTCAGCGAACGTCTCGCGGACTGGAGCGCCGCCGACATCGCTCACGTCTTGGCAACGCTCGGGCAGGATCAGCCCGGCGATCTGATCCTTGGCGAGGCGTCCTTCGAGGCCGAGCTGCAGGCCCGGGCGCAGCGCCAGCCCCAGGCCCGCGAGGATTATCCGGCGCTGGCTGAACGGGCCTTGGCCTTTGGCGATGCGGGCTCATCAGCTGGCGGTGAGTTTCCCAAGTTCGCCACGCTCATCGCGCCTCAAGGCGAAGCGCTCTCGGTGATCGTCAAGTTCTCCGGCGACGATGAGACGCCGGCTGTACAGCGCTGGTCAGATCTGCTCGTCGCCGAACATCTGGCGCTCGAGACGCTGCGCTCGGAGTTGGCCATCCCCACCGCGCAGAGCCACATCGAACACCAGGCTGGGCGCCGGTTCCTGGAGGTCGAGCGCTTCGATCGGGTCGGACGCCAGGGACGCGCAGCGGTGTGCAGCTTGGCCAGTCTCAACCCGGCATTGGTCGGCCTTGCCGGCGAGCCTTGGCCGGAGAAGGCCCAGCGCTTGCATCAGCAGGGTTGGCTGTCGCTCGACACCTGCGAGCGCATCCGCCGCCTCTGGTGGTTCGGTCGACTGATCGCCAACAACGATATGCACGATGGCAACCTAGCGTTCCGGCCAGGCCTAATCCTAGCCCCGGTCTCCGACATGCTGCCCATGCAGTATGCGCCGACGCGCAGTGGCAAGCTTCCGCCAATCAACTTTCAGCCAGCACTGCCACTACCAGGCGATCAATCCGCTTGGCTGCAGGCCCACGAAGCCGCCATCGGCTTCTGGAACCGCTGCGCTGCCGAGCCCAGTATCAGCAGCGCGTTCAGGAAGATCGCCGCCGACAATTGCGCGGCGTTGATGAGGCTCGAGCCGGCAGCTCAAGTCAGCCAGCTGGACGAAGAAAACCGCAGCAGCCATAACCGAGCGCAGCAGCAGTAGCGCTCACCGCACCGGCCTTGCCTATTAAGCAGGTTCGCTCGATTGAACCTCGGCAGCCCGAAGCCACCGATAGATCCCGAATGCGATCAAGAAACGCTCTTGAGAAGTTTCACGTAGAGCTAGCACGAACTTTGCCCTCGATATACCGTCTTGGTATATACTGCCTGCCATGCACGTCATCGCGAAGCCCATCCTGGTCGAGTTCTGGATCAAGCACCCAGACGCCAAGCATCCGCTGGAAGCTTGGTATCGCACTATGAAGATGGAGGTCTTCTCAGATTTCAACGACCTGCGCGCAACTTTCGCAAGCGCCGATTACGTGGATGGAATGACGGTGTTCAACATCGGGGGCAATAAGTACCGATTGATCGCGGCGATCCACTACAACCGGCACAAGGTCTACATCCGCGGGGTACTCACCCATGAAGAGTACAACCGCGATGGTTGGAAACGAAACAGGAGAAACTGATGGCCCTGACACATAAGACGGTGCCCGAACCGCAAGCCATTCTTCGGGCCTGGATGCCGTTCAAGGAAGTGGTCGGCGTGACCTCGGTTCACTCCGAGGAAGACTACACCCAGGCGCGAGCGACCATCGAGGTATTACTGGATGAGATCGGCGACAACGAGCATCACCCCCTGGCCGACGTGCTCGACTATCTGGCTGACCAAGTTGCAGCCTATGAAAATGTTTACCACCCCATCCAGGAGTCCGAGCCCAAAGAGGTGCTCCGCTTCCTGATGGACCAGCATGGGTTGAAGCAGGAAGACCTTGCT